>NZ_JALXVO010000012.1:0-91664 GCF_025151705.1 Paenibacillus sp. p3-SID1389
ATATCCCCTTTGCTCAGAATTGGGAAATCCATGAACGGGATTGAAATGAGGTGGCCCGTGGAGCTGATCATTCCGATTTTTACGAAGATAAGATGGTTATCTGGGATTTTTTTCTTGATTAACGAACATATGTTTGATATAATGACAAAAAAAGAGAACGTACGTGCGTATTTAGTGAACTAGAGGAATTTGAATTGGAGGGATCGGACTTGGAATTAGGTATGAATCCGGAGCTTCAATCTATCAGCAGCCGTTTTCAAAGTGAGGCCGACTGCATCGAGGCGATCATCGCTATGAAGTGGCCAAACGGCTTCGTCTGCCCGCGCTGCGCTTTTACCGAATGGACCCGCGTGTCCTCCCGTCGCCTTCCTTTGTTTGAATGTGGAAGATGCAGCTATCAAGCCTCGCCTTTGGTTGGCACCATATTTGAAAGAACTCATCTGCCCCTGGTGAAGTGGTTTCAAGCCTTGGAGCTGTTCCTGCTTCCCGACGGCATCTCGGCGCTCCGTTTGAGTCAGGTAATCCAAGTTACCTACAAGACCGCTTGGCTCATGCTGCACAAAATCCGCCATAGCCTCAGCGAATGTGATGCCCGAAATCTGCTTTCTGGAGAGGTAAAGGTGAACCGCGATCAGTATGGAACGGATCCCAACCGTTTTCATCCAGTTTCTCAACCTTATGCCACCGCAGTCGTCGCCGGTTGCACGGTAACTGAGTCTGGTGAACCCGGGCGAGTGAAGATCCAACTGGTATCACATAAAAGAGGAAGCGAGCAATGGGCTACCCGGTGCGATCTCGTCGCGTTCATCAACAAACATGTAGACGTCCATACCTCAACCAAGCGGTGGTTCCCTTTCGTTTATCGGATGTATCTGCCCTTACGGAGAGTCGTGAGACAAGCAAGGGACTCGATCAGACGCACGTATGTCGCCTTGGGGTTAACACATTTGCAGGCGTATTTGAATGAGTACACCGTCCGCCGTCACCTGCGCATGTCCTGTTCCGAGGAAGAGATGCGCCAGAACCTGCTACAGATGTGCTTGTCCATTCCTGCGATCCCTTACCGCCAGTTAATCGCACGCCACCAGAACGCACGCCATCGGAAGCCGTTCCTTGCAACAGCGGCGTAAATTGAAACGCTCGGGGCATTAAACTTGTCTTTATAATCTGGACTTGAACTTCTTGTCCTCTTCAATCTGAATTTCACTTTCAATTCTGGACGATCTATTACTTCCTTTAACTTTTGTAACTTGCCTTCTTGCCTCAGCTTCAATCTGTCATATTGGTCATACTCCTAGGTCGTATTCCTAGGGCTATCTTAGGTTTTTTACGATTAAGTAAGGACTTAGCTCTCGACTGCTTCAAAGCAGGCTATTCTCCTCAGACAAAGCGCTTTTTCGTAACAACGATTTCTCTTTCTCTACTGCCTGATTCAACGGGATAATCATGAAAAAGAGGGCGGCTGCATAGGTTCCTACCTATCTTCGACAAAGGGAGCATAAGAAAAACGTGCCGCTGCAAATGCAACCGCACGTCGGTCTTCCATCTGTCTATGAAAGTAAAGATCAGGAACGATTCACCGCCAACGGCTCGGCTTTCCGCAGTTCGGCGTTTAGCGCCGCAGCCTCGCGGATCGCCCGGGCGTCCTTGAAGATCTCGCCCGGTCTGCTGGCTTTGCCGATCACATAACCGGCAAACGGTAACCCCACGAAATCAAACGTGTACTGCAGCTGTTGAATGAGCGGCAGCGCTTTGATCCGCGGATTATCGCCGCCGACCACGACGGCATAGGCTGTTTTGGCCGCCATCCGCTCTTTAAAGTTGAAACGGACATCGCGCAAGCTTTGTGACCAGCGATCGATGAAGTTCTTCATCAAGCCGGATGGCCCGTACCAATATACCGGCGTGGCGAAGATCAAAATATCATGCTCCAGCACCTGCAGGATCAGCTCGTCGTAATCATCGTCCACGGGATCGAAGCCGCCTTCGTCGTGCCGTTGATCGTGGATCGGTTTGATTTCTTTCTCCCGCAGGATGATATTCGTATAGGGTAACCCCTCTAAAACCAGCCGCGTCAGTTCCTCCGTGTTCCCTCCATTCCTTGCACTTCCCTGAATGACAGCAATGCGCATTCCCTGCACTCCCCTCCGAATTCTCAAGCGAAACTTCCCGAAGTTGCGCCTGCTTTACGCCTATTTATTGTTATGCGACAGGCATCTGAAATATATGCAATCTTCATAAGTTTATGGCGTTTTTTCGGGAAACGTGCAGGGGGTTGTCTAATGATACGTAGGTAGAACGACACCGGGACCTGCCAAAGCTTCAGCAGAAGCTGACTTTGGCCCTGATCCGGGACTAGAAACCGCGCTATCCCGATTCAATCGCCAAACCTCGTTCCCGCCGAGGTTTACCGGATAAGCTCGGCCCCCAAATTCCAGCAGACCCTCCACCGTCCGAACGCTCATCCCGATGAGCGCTTTAGGCTCACCGCGTCGATCGGTGACGAGACGGGTCCCGTAGGGAAACCGGCAGTACGGCTCCCCGTCCCGGTATACGGTGCTGCCTTCACGCGTATTGACCAGCTCGAATACCGTGCCGTCCACTTTCCGGGCATACGCGGTTTCCTCGGCCGGTACTTCCCCGTGATCCATCGGATAAGGCAGCAGCCCGGTGAACCACAGCTCTTCCTCCGGCGTCGGCAGGATGCCGCACAACCGCTCCACATAGTCGAGCAGACACAAAATCGCAGGGGAGTAGGTCTCGGTGAAGCCTTCCTCTCCCGTCCAAGGGCTGAGGCACTGGGCGAAACGCTCCATGCGGGCCATCGCCGACAGAATCGGCTGCAGTACCCAGGTTAGCTCCACATGCCGCCCGTGGTACTCAAACGCATGCGGAGCACGGATTAAGCTAAGGAAGTTTATCGTCCCCGCCCAGGTGTTGTAGGCCGACGACGGATCAAACCGCGGGTCGTCCATGGCAATCGAAGTGAAGGGATACTTGGCAAAAAACTTCCGCGTATTCAGCAAATATCGTCGCAGCGACGAAGCGAAAAATTCCCCGTCCCCCACCTCGCAAGCCAATACGCGCAGCAGCACGTCAGACTGGATGCGGACGAACTGTCCGCTCGCGTCCACGTCGTAGAAGAACCCGTCTTCCGCATCATAGCAATGCTTCATCAGGCTGGACAGGCTCGCCTCCGCTTTAGCTGCCCACTCCGGTCCTGCTGCCGCCCCCAGCTCCGCGGCGATGTCCGCCAAATAACGCCGCTGACAGTAGACGTTAGCCGTCAGATCCGGCGCCAAAAACGGCAGCACCGGCGAGTCCGGATCGTACCGGCGCGGGTCGCCCAGATGCGACGTATCCGGCACATGCCAGAAGCGCGGAGATAGATCATGCCCCGTATCGAACGTGCAAAACGCCTCCACGCAGCCCGTCCCCCGCGTATCACGGAAAGCGGCCAGCCAGGCGTCGTGCCGCTCCATGGCGCGGTACATCTTGTCCAGGAACTCCCGGTCCGCCCGGCCGTTCAGGCGGTAGTGGTTCCATACCGAGCGGGCCAGCGGCGTGACCATCTGGATTTGCCGGTATGCCGGTCCCGTGCCGGTCACCTTGTAGGGCATGAGGCCATCGGAGCGTTGGTAATCGGCAAACAAGGTGAAGGTCGCCTGCGCCACCGATGGCACAAAGCGGCTGAGCAGCTCGGCATTGATCGTGCCGGTGCTCTCCAGCCAAGTGCCGAGGTACACGCCGCCTTCATGCAGCACCGGCACGCCGCTTACCGACGGCACGATGCAATCGAGCAGCTTGCGCACGCCGGCGTAATAGACCCGCTCCAGCGGGCTCCCTTCGTTCGCCGCGAATTTGACGCCCGAAGCGGCAAACTCCTCCAGCACGGCTTGATCCGTGCTCTTACGCAAACCTTCTCCGCTTACAGCTGACGCAACCTCCATCTTGCGCAACCGCTCCAACACGCCCATCTCTCCCATTTCCCCCATCTGTCCCACCTCACCTATCTCTGCACTTCTTTCGGATGCGCGTATAATCGCCCGTCCTGCTCCGTCACCGGGATGAAGATCGGACGTTCATTGGGGCTGTCGTTTGGCGTATGAATCGCCAGTCGCAGCTCGCCCGCGAACGTGCGGAACACCATCCCGTGGCCGCCGTCCCGTTTATACAACGGCTCTGTGTCCTGCACCCACGGGCCGGTAATGTCTCCACCAGCTTGGCGAGCGCAGCCGATCGTGTAGCCGCCGTCGCTAAAGCTGGACCAGAGCAGCAGCAGCTCGCCGTTATCAGCGCGGTACAAGAAGGGGCCGTCCGTGACGTAATTGGCCCCGCCGCGAATCCCTTCGGCCCATGGTGCCTCCGAAGCCCGGAACAATAGCACAGGCTCAGACACCGCCCGGTCCAGCTCGCGGCTTAGACGCACCGCGCAAATCTCCCCATCCTGCACCTGTACCCATTCATGGCAGAACACCATCCAGGGCTCGCCCTGCGGGTCGACGTAAAATGTCCCGTCCAAGCACTCCCAATCGCGCGGCGTCAACGGCCCGTCCCCAAGCGGCTGGAACGGGCCCAGCGGGCTGTCCGCCACCAGCGTTTGCGTGCCCCGGCATCGGCCGTCTGCCTTGAAGGTGGCGAACATGTAGTAGCGCCCCTGCCACTCATGCACCTCCGGCGCCCAGTAGTTGAAGTCCGACCAGAAATCCGGCTCCGGGCGGAACGCCGGGTAAGGACCTTCCCATGCCGCCAAATCCGTGCTCACGTAAACGTCAAACCCGCGCGGTTTGCCCTTCCAGCACGTCTCTCCGATCGTGCCGTACATATAATATTTGCCTTCCGCCGGCATCGGCAGGAGGAACGGATCCCGAATATGGATGTCCGATAACGCCAAGGTCATAACCAATCCCTCCTAGAAGTCGTGTACAGTTCACCGTCCTGTCAGCTTACTTCAGCCCCGTCGTCGAGATTCCTTCGACGATATAACGCTGGAAGATCAGGAAGATCACGATGACCGGCGCAACCGCCACCGTCGACATCGCCATCAACGAGCCCCAGTTCGACGTGCTGGTGGAGTCAATTAACGAGCGCAAACCGATCATTACCGTAAACAGCTTAGGACTGTTCAGGTAAATCATTTGCCCAAAGAAGTCGTCCCACGTCCAGTAGAACGTAAAGATCGACGTTGTAATCACCGCCGGTACGCACAGCGGCATAATGATCCGCAAGTATATCTGCCAAGGTCCACAGCCGTCGATCCGGGCGCTTTCGTCCAATTCCATCGGTAACCCGCGAATAAACTGCACCATCAGCAGCACGAAAAACGCATCCAATGCAAAAAACTTCGGCACAACGAGCGGAAGAAACGTATTCACCCATCCAAACGTGTGGAACAGAATATATTGCGGAATGAGCGTCACTTGAAACGGCAGCATCAACGTCATCAGCATCATGCTGAACCAAAATTTCTGACCGGCAAAATTCAAACGCGCAAAGGCAAAGGCCGCCAGCGAGCAGGAGATCACGTTACCGATCACCGCCAGCGCCGCGATAATAAAGGAATTAATCAGGAAATGCCCAAACGAATAACCTTGAATCCCCCGCCAGCCGTTAACGTAATTGGAGAACGTGAAGGAATCCGGCCACAATCCCATGTCCGAGAAGATTTCCGCGTTTGGCTTGAACGAGCTGCTGATCATCCACAACACCGGATAAATCATGATCGTCCCGATCACGATCACCACCACGTGTCTCCACAGTTTGCTTAAGCTTAGCCTCAACACCATCGCTCTCAGCCCCTTTCGTCCTTGCCGTCGCCGTAATAAACCCAATACTTGGAGGAAGCGAACACGATCGCCGTAAAAATACCGATAATCACAAGCATCACCCAAGCCATAGCCGAGGCGTAACCCATATTAAAGTAAGAGAACCCCTTCAAATACAGGTACAGCGAGTAGAACATCGTCGAGTCGATCGGCCCGCCATGACCGTCCCCGATAATGTACCCGGAGGTAAACACCTGGAACGAGCTGATCATGTTCATCACCAGGTTAAACAGGATAACCGGCGACAACAGCGGCAGCGTGATCCGCAGAAACTGACGCGTCCGGCTGATGCCGTCCACCGCCGCAGCCTCGTAGATTTCCCCCGGGATCTGCTTCAGTCCCGCCAGGAAAATCACCATCGACGAGCCAAATTGCCAAACCGACAGCGCGACGATGGAATAAATAATGTAGCTCGGATTCGCCACCCAATCGGGGGCATCAATATGAAAAATCCCGAGGAACCGGTTAAACAACCCGTCACCGGAGAAGATTTTTTTCCAAACCACCGCAATCGCCACGCTCCCCCCTAACAACGAAGGGATGTAATAGACGGTCCGATATAGGCCAAGCAGCCGTAACCCTTTATTCAAAATAATCGCGACCGCCAGTGCGAACACCAACCGCAGAGGAACGGAGAGGAACACGTATTGAAATGTCAGCTTCAACGAATGGGTAAACGTGGCATCTCCCGTAAACATCTCCGTAAAATTCTGAAGCCCAATCCAAGCGGGCGCTTTCAACATGTTATAGTTCGTAAAGGACAAATACAGCGAAGCCAGAATCGGCCCAATCGCCATGCAAAAAAATCCAATCAACCAGGGCAGCAGAAACAAATAACCCGTCAAGTTCCGTTTCAGGGATCGACGTCGTTTTGGCTTTACCATCGTTTGGGTTGCCACACCTGTCACCGAATCCATAAGTAAACACCTCCGTAACCATCATTCCTTGGGTTCAGAAAAAGGGGAACCCAACGGATCCCCTCTTTCGTGTGACAGGCCGGTTAATTTGTCGTTGCACTTAAGTTTGCCTGTAAGATTTTTTGTCCCTGTGCATAAAAATCTTCTGCTGCCTTCGCGATGTCCATCCGTCCGAATGCCACGTTCTGGCTGGCTTTCAGCAGCTCTTGCTTAAACTCGTTGGAGCCCGGAACGTTGTACAACAGGTCGACATCATCCACCGCCACGATATCCAGGTAATCGTATACCACTTTATCCGTTTCGGAAGCCTCCGCCTTCAGTACGGCCCGCATCTCCGAGGAGACTGGCACGCCGCGGTTGTTGCCAAGGATTTTGGCTGCGTCCGGATCGTTCACCCAGAAGTCCATCAGCATCGCTACTTCCTTCGGATGCTTGGTATTGGCATAACCCACGATGTTCTGGCTCGATTGAACGGAGATCATGCTGCCATTTGGTCCCATCGGAACCGGGATGAGCGTCAGCTTATCCTGGGACATTTTTTGGAAATCAGCAAACTGGTTCGTCGGAATAAACTGCATCGCCACTTGGCCTTTCGTCACCAGGGACATGCTTGTATCGTCCGGATCGGCCGAAATTTGCAGCTCCGGCGTAACGATGCTGCCGGCTTTGCGCATGCCTTCCCAGAGCGTGAACCACTCGGCGACGTCCGCCGCCTCGAAGCCCAGCTTCTTCTCCGGCTCATTGTAGATCATCTTGTCCCGCTGAGTCAGATATACCCCAAACTGGTCCATCTCGCCGGAATAATCGTAAGAGCCGTAAATGTCTTTGCCGGTAGCCGCAATCTGTTCATTGATCTTGATAAAATCGTCCCAAGTCCATTCCTTCGTCGGCAAAGGAAGACCGGCTTTCTCAAACAGCGCCGTGTTCGCAAGAATCGCTGTCGAGTTCGCCCCAATCGAGATCCCCCGCAGCTTACCATCAAACGTATTCACGTTGATGAGCTGCGGCGAAATTTTGCTGGTATCGACTTCATTGCCGACGTACGGAGTGATATCCAGCAGTACATCCCGGGTGGCATATTCCAAGATATTGCTCCCTAACGTAAACAGGTCCGGGGCCGTCCCCGATGCCAGCTGCGTATTCAGCTTATCGAAATATCCGTCAAAAGGAGAGAACTCTGGGATCACCTTGATGTTCGGGTGTTTCTCCTCGAACTTCTTCAGCATGGCCGTGGTAATGTCAGCCCGGGTTTGGTCCCCCCACCACATGACGCGAAGCTCAACTTGCTCCTCGCTGGCGGCGCCTCCTGCCTCCGACGGCTGGTTCGTATTCCCCGTAGTTGCACTCCCGGCATTGTTGTTACCGGAGCCGCACGCCGAGACCAAGATGGCCGTAACAAGAAGCAAACTGGCCAACAACATCGCCTTCGTCTTCTTCATCTCTTCCTTCCCCCTTCATGAGAATGGTCTTGCTGATTAAATGGTAGCGCATACAAAAAAGGAGAAGAATCCAATTTCTTTGGGCGTTGGACTTTTACTTTTTTTAGATGTTCTTATCCTTCTGCCGGTACTCGGACGGACTGATGCCAAATACCTTCTTGAATTTCGTGCTGAAGTAGCTGGCATTGGAGAAGCCCGTCAGCTCCGCGATATCGCTTAAGGACAGCGGGGTTTCGTCAAGCAGCTGCACCGCTTTGTTCATGCGTACATCGGTCAGGTATTGGAGAAAGGATTTGCCGGTTTTTGTTTTAAACAGATCGGACAAATAAGACAGGTTATAGTGGTACTGCTCGGCGATTTGCGACAGGTTCAGATCGTTCATGTAATTCAGCTCGATCATTTCCTTCATCGCTTCCACGATGGAGGGCTCCTCCCTCGTGCTGTCCCCCTTCTTCAGCGAAAACAGCGGCTCCGCCAGCCCATACAGGAACCCGCAGGCTTTGGATACGGTGCCGAGCCCCCATACTCGCTCCGGATCCAACCAGATCTCGTCCTTCTCCCGCAGCGCAAGCCCCATGGCATCCGCTGCCGCTTCGATGGCCAAGCAGCATTGGAAAATCAGCTTGATAAACTGCGGGTGCGAGAAAGCCAGCGCGGCGGCGAGCTCCTCCTCCACCAGCTTCTCAAACGCTGCCTTGCGGCCGTCGGCCAAATGCCGCTGCAGCAGCTTCAGCTTGTCCTGGGCCGCCAGCTGTGCCGGATCCGCCAGGCCCCGCGTAGGCTCCGCTCCGGCTTGCTGCGTGTGCCGGCTCATATACCAGGCCAGCACGGAGGAAAGGTACCCCTCCCGCCATGCCTCCAGACCTTGCACGGGTTCGCCGGCCATCACCAGCGCCTTCTGTTTCAAATAGCTGCGGACAATATCAGCCACTTGGCTGGAGAAGCTTTGCACAGCGGCTGGATCGCCCGGCACGATGGCAAACAGCAAGTCGGGATGCTTCGCTTCCCGAAAGACCGGGATACCGGGAGCAGAACCGGTTGTACCCGCCAGCTCGCGGCAAAGCAGCTCAAACGGCAGACGCAGGCCGGATTCCTCCGGCGCTTCTTCCGGTGCCGGCGGTAACCCGATCGCCACAAAACGCACCGGTTGCTCCGCCAGTTCATTTAAGCCAAACAACCGAACCCGTTCCGGCCACAGGTGGCTGCTGCCTGGATAAGCTCGGATCACGCTCTGAATAAATTGCTCCTTCATTTCCTCCAGGTAGCGGGACAGCTTCCATTCCGCCAGCTTCCGCTCCGCCTGCGCCGAGCGCTCCCGGTCCAGCTCAGAAGCGACCCTGCCCAAGGCTCCGGCCAGTTCGCTCCGCGTCACCGGCTTGAGCAGCAGGTCGCTGGCGCGATTTTTGATCGCCGCATGGGCGTACTGAAAATCGTCATATCCCGTCAGCACGATCAGACGAATATCCGGATATTGCCGGGAACAGCTTTCGAGCAGCTCCACCCCGTCCATGATCGGCATGCGCATATCGGTAATGATAATGTCGCAGTCCCCGGTCTGAAGCCACTCCAGCGCCTCCTGACCATTCCCCGCTTCCCCGGCGATCTGGAGGCCCAGCTGCTGCCAATCGATTTTTAGCCTTAGTCCTTGACGAATCTCCCGTTCATCATCAACCAGCAGCACGTTATACATCCGCATTTCCCTCCCCTATCGGCAAACTCAGTGTGATCGTCGTCCCTTCCCCGGGCGCCGATTGAATCGAAAACGCAAAGCCAGCTCCATAATAAAGCGCACACCGAGCCAAAATATTCCGCAAGCCGATCTGTCTCCCGCCGGTGCTTAATACCTGCTCCAGTTGGGAATGCTGGTACTCCTCGTTCAGCTGCCGCACCAAGTCCGGCTCCATGCCAACTCCGTTGTCGGCCACCTGCAAGAGCAACCGTTGATCCTCCTCCCAAATCCGGATGCGCACAACGGCAACGTCGTTTTTGACCTGACTGTATTTCACGGCATTTTCCACAAGCGGCTGCAAAATAAACTTCACGATATACACCGGACGGTCCGGCACCGCGTTCTCCAGCGTCAAATCCAGCTGTTCCGCAAACCGATGGTGCAGAATCGCAGCGAAAGATTCGGTATACGTCACTTCGTCACGCAACGGGATCAGATCGCTTTTGGCATTCAGCGAGAAGCGCAGCATTTTGCCTAGCGATTCGATAACGTCAACTGCATCATCCGTTCGACTCTGGATCACCAGACTGCTGAGTAACTCCAACGTGTTAAACAAAAAATGCGGATTAATCTGCATCAGCAGCGCCCGATATTCCGCCTGTTGCCGGCGCAGCTTCAATTCAAACTCGCTTTTCAAATGGGCGCGCAGCCGTACAATCATGTTACGGAACGTGGCCGTCACGAACCCGACCTCATGGTTCACCTGCTGCCGCTCAGGAATACGCTGCTCCGCCTGGGCGAACTCCCCGCGCTGGACAAGCCGCATCGCTGCCACCAAGCCGCCCAGCGGTTTGGTAATGCTGTAGGAAATCCAGACGGCCGCAAGGACAGCGAACACCAACAGTGTCCCGGTCGCCACCAAAATCCCTGATTTCAGATTGATCAGGTTGGCCAGCAGTTCATTTTCCGAGACCGCCCCAACGAGCATCCAATCGTTAAATTGCAGTTTTTTATAGACGTAGATCATGTCCTCGCCCTGAGGTTTGGCATAAAATACGCCTTCCCGCGGCCCCCGCTCCCGGATCTCCCCCAGCTTGTTCAGGACCGGTTCGCTGAAATCTGATAACGGCTGGCCTAACAGCGGTTCACCTTCGCCGCTAAGCAAAAAAATCGTACCATGGGTTCCGAGATGCACCTGGCTGAGCGGGTCCTTGAAGTATTCAGCGCGAACGTTCACCTTCATGATGGCGGTAGCTTGGGAAACGCTGAACGTCCCGATCGGGATCAGGAAGCTGATGACCTCATGCTCCTTCAAACGTACCGGTTCAAACGGATCCACCGCCGCCGGGGCCCAATGCTGCTCAGACTCGTAAAAATTTCGATACCAGTCCGTCTCCAAAAACGACGGGTCCTGCAAGATCCGGTTGTCCAGACCGACATACAGCCCGTCTTTGCGATAAATCGAGGCGGTGGCGATGATGGAATAGTTGTTCACCGTCCGCGTCAAAAATTTGCTGAGCTGGATATTTTTCAGCATCTTCTGCCCTTCGGACTGCGTGGGATCGGAGACGAATTCGCTCCAGTCGTTCGTGATGTCACTGTTATAGATCACTGAGGAGAAATCGTAGATTTGGCCAATCGTGGAGTTGATGAGTGCGGTGTAGGCCGTCATTTTTTCCAATGTCGCCGTTTCGCTGTCAGAGCGCAAGATCGCGCTGGACTTGTTATAGCTGATCAGGAACATGACGCAGAAGGAAATGACCAATAAGACGACAAATACGGCAATCAGCCGATTGCGTAGCGAAAAAAACATCGGCGCCCCTCCCTTATGCACAACACTATAACGAAAACGTCCATTTCCCGCAATAAGCGCTTACATAGGCGTGACGTCAAGCTTTTTTTCATTTCACTTGCCAGAATCCCTCCCGCGCTCAAGCCCCTGCCCCGACTTCCAGACGAGGAACCGGCCCGACCAAGGTCCAGTTCACAAACCGTCCCCAGCCCGTTATGCCCTGCCGCCATTCCCGGTAGAATGAAGACATGAACAACGGATAACACATTCGTTCAATCGAGACTCAGTCCCCATGATCCTATTGACTTAAAAATAAATGAAAGCGAGTGGTTGACCATGAGAAAACTGTATCGTTCGGCAACGGATAAGCAACTGAGCGGCCTGTGCGGCGGGCTCGCCCAATGGCTTGGGGTTGACTCCACGGTCGTGCGGCTGATCGCCGTCGTGGCGGTATTCTTCAGCTTTGGCACCGTCGTAGCCCTGTACCTGATCGCAAGCCTCATCGTTCCCAAGGAACCGATCGGCAGCTACAGCTACGATGATCCGTTTTCCCCGTTTTGATCTGTGAAAGTTCCCAAACTCTATTAACCCTAAAGGAGAGATTCCAATGAGCAGCGTATTTGATCGTATCGCCAATCTGGCCAAGGCTTCCATTCATGAAGTGTTAAACAAACTGGAGGATCCGGTCCTGATGACCGGCCAATACTTACGCAACCTGGAGGACGACATCGCCGCCGCTGAGAAATTGTTGAAGGAGCAGCAAATGACCGCGACCGTTCAGGAGCGAAAAAGCGCAGATATCGCGCATCTGGCCAAGCAAAGTGAAATTCGGGCTTTGACCGCTCTGGAGCAAGGCGATGAAGTGACGGCGCGCCATGCGGCTGCGGAGAAAATCCGTTACGAGGAGCAAGCGCAGCTGTACGCCAAAGAAGCGCAGGAGGCCCGTGACCGCGTCGCTGAGCTGGAGATTCGCATCGCGGAAGGCAAAGCGGAGTTTGCCCGCTTGAAGGAGAAACGTAACGAGCTCGCAGCCCGTGCCCGCAAGGTACAAGTCAAAGCCGAGACCGAACGGCCGAACTTCAGCCGCGGCATCGAAAGCGGCGCAGCCGCGCGGGGCTTCGAGCGCATGGAGGAGAAGATCCTGAGCTGGGAAGCTCAGCAAGAAGTCTCCGCCAGCTACGGGAGAACGGCCGGTGTCGCGGATGCAGGCACAACCCAGTCCGCCGCCGTCAACGAAGAGCTGGAACGTCTGAAGGCGCAATTGTCGAACCGGCATTCCTGAGCCGTTCATATATAGAGGAACCGCCCGAGAGAGCGCCGATCGAGTTAAGCATGAAAAAGAGCCCGGCAAGAACAATCTCTTGCCGGGCTTCTTCATTTGAAAGCTTATGATTTGCCGTCCTTGCCAGCTTTGAACACTTCGCCGATCGCGCCGAGGCTTCCCAGCGTTTCGATCGCATTCGATGGGAGAAATACCTTGTTGGCCGGTCCCTTGGCCACTTCCTTCAACGCTTCGAAGGACTGGTACGCCAGGACGGCTTCGGTTAAAGCAGCGTCGCGCAGCATTTCGATCCGCGTCTTTTCGGCGGCGGCAATCGACTCGATCGCTTTTGCTTGACCCAGCGCCTCCAGCTCCTGGGCTTGGCGGAAGCCTTCGGCTTCGCGAATACGCGCTTCCTTGTCGCCTTCCGCTTTCAGAATCTTACTTTGCTTGTCACCTTCCGCACGCAAGATCATATCCTGCTTGGCGGCTTCGGCCTCAAGCACGATGGCCCGTTTGTTCCGCTCGGCCTTCATTTGTTTGTCCATCGCTTCTTGGATATCGACCGGCGGCCGGATGTCGAGGACTTCTACCCGTTCGATCCGCACGCCCCACTTCTCGGTCGCTTCATCAAGCGCCGTCCGGATATCGGTTGAAATCTTCTCCCGACCGGACAACGTTTCGTCCAGTTCCATTTTACCGATGATCTGACGCAGCGTAGCTGTTGTAATGTTACGCACCCCGTACACAAAATCAGAAATGCCGTACGTTGCTTGTTCCGGATTTACAACCTGATAGAAAATAATCGTGTCGATCTGCACCTGTACGTTATCTTTGGTGATGACGGTTTGCGGCGGCACATTCGTCTGTTGAATCCGCAAATCGTGATACGTCCGCACCTGGTCGATGATCGGGATCAGGACGTTCAGACCCGGCGTCAGCAAACGGTTAAATTTACCGAGCCGTTCAACGACACCCACCCGTTGCTGCGGTACGATTTTGACTGTCAGTGAGACAAATACGACAACAACGACCACAATGACCGCAATAATTGCCCATTGCATTAAGTAATTTCCTCCCATCTTTCTACTTCGATAATTGTACTGCTTCGCGCCAGCACCCGAACCTTCTCATCCCTGCCGATCGGGACGGAGGCCTTCGCGCTCCACGAATCTCCCCCAACCTTCACGATGCCGTATTGACCGGGTTCAATCGGTTCCACAACGACGCCTTGCTTCCCTACCAGTTCGGTACCGATGTCCTTAAACCCTTTTGCCTTGCGAAATTTTCTGGAAAGCGGCTTCGTAAACACCGTCAGGACGACAGCGACCAGACAGCCCAAAGCAACCTGCCAGAAATAAGCTTCGGGGGCCACCCAAGCTACGACTACCGCAACCAACGCGCCGATGCAGAGCCATAGCAGGTAAAAAGTCATCGTCATCATCTCAAGTACCAATAAGATTCCGGCGACGATGAGCCAAATCGCCCACATTTCCATCCCCCTGTTGCACCACCTTTCAGCATTATAGTTATTTATACGGGAAACATACCAAAAAGTATCAAGGAATCGCTGGAAATAGAAAAAAAGCACCCCAGCACACCGCCGGAATGCTTAATTCAAACGTAAAGAGCTCTGATTTCCTGAGTTACCGGTACAATGCCAACAGCCGGAACGCCGCCGTTTTGCTCTCCACCTCTTCTTCTCTTCCATATTCAAAGGAGTCGACGATATAGAGTCGGTCGGCTTTCTGCAGAGCCGCGGCGAAGTTTTTGACTTCCGCCAAGCTCCCCCGGAGCTGAAGCTGCAGCGACATCACGGTGAACCCCGCCGTACTGAGTTCCGCTTCATTTAACAATCCGGAAGCCCCCAATGCAGAAGGAACGCCGTCTGTCGACGATGAACCTGCGGGCAGACTGTTCAAAATGGACACACTTCCGTCCAGAGACAAGGAATTGTCTACGGCCGCAGCATCAGCGGAAACCGCAAAGGACCCGCCGCTTTCCGGCCCTTCGAAGACAACCTCCCGAATCTGTACGCCGGAGGACTTGGCCGCTCGTTCCAGGTCTAGCAAAATCCCTTCCCGGTCGGGCTCCTCCGGTACCGCTGCCTCCCGCTTGGCCGTATCGGCCAAAGCGTCCGATGCTGCTGTATCTGCCCGTTTGGCCTCAACAATCGCCTGTGTTTTTTGCAGAAATAATTGTTTGGCTTCGTGGTCGGACGCCAGGTTCGCCGATTTCTCCATCTCCGGCCGGTATCCGAAGAAATAAAACGATCCCGCCGCTAGCAGCACTAGCGCAGCAACCAGCATCCAGCGGGCTCCGGCCGATCCGGAGCGATGTTCCGTATTCATTCGCCTTCACCTGCCTGTTCCGCCGTTCCCGTTCCCGGCTTCAGCTCAAATGTGCCGATATACCCCCGCCCCGGCAGCTCTTTCACCGATTGAATCAGCTCGCCGCTTAGTTCCGGCTGTTTACGCAGCGCGGTGGAATAGGCACTAGCTTCACTTAAGCTGGCGAATCGGCACGTCCAAGTGAGTACGGTCTCTTGAAAGCGTACCGTTTCCAACGTGCCCCCAGCGGGAAGCGGGGCTTCCAGGCTGGTGATGAGCGCCTTCACATCCGGCCGCTGTCCGCTTAGCTTCTCGATCAACTCGATGCCCGCCGCTCCGATTCCCGCAGTCCCCAAGCTTTGCAGTTCGCTTTGCAACTCCGCCTGCTGCCGTTCCGTTTCGGCGATTCTCGTAGTTAATTCAGCAGCCGTCTCGTGAACGCCCCAAAAGGCATACCCAAAGTAAGCGCAAAGCCCAAGCCCGGCGAGCAGCAACAAGAGCGGGAGAAGGACTCCAGAGGAAGCCGGACGCGGCTTGGGAGGGAGCAAATTGATATCGATCATCGGCCTTCCGCTCCCTTCATGGCGAGGCCAAGGGCAATCGCATAGCTGCCTTGGTCGGCGATTTCCTGTCCAGCAAAATACGGGGACAAGTCCACTTCGGACACGCTCACCTGATCAAAAGCCGCCGACAGCTGGCGCACGATCTCCGGCTTGTCCGGCGCGGCGCCGGCAATCACGATGCCTTGCACGCGTTCATGCCCTTCATGTAGCGTATACTCATAGAAATTCATGATCCGGGTCACCGAGGAGACGATCTCCCCATACCGCCACGTATTCAGCTTGTCCCCGGACATCGGCTCCAAGGGAAACGTGCGCACGAAATCAGGCAACCCCTGGTGGTAGGTATAGACCTCCGCTTCTTTGGCTTTGAAATTAATCGCCATCACATTGCCGGATTCCCCTAGCAGGCGCTGCTGCCGAAGGATGCGCGACAGCGCAGTGGCCGCCAAATCGACCGCTTCCAGACGAAGTCCAGCTTGTTCCAGTGAAGACACCATCTCTTGAATGATCGGACGCGGCACGGCGGCCACAAACGTGAGCAGCGCCTCCCCCTCCTCGCGCTCCTCGATCCAATGGTAGTCAATCACCGGATCCTCAAACGGCAGGCGAATGCTGCCTTCGATCTCCAGTTCGGTCACGCGGCGTTGCTGCCTTTTGCTCACCTTCGGGACCTGGAGCAAGCGGATAAACGATTGGGAGGTGGGCGCCGCTAGACGAACTTTCTTCCCGGCTAGTCCCCGGCGGTTCGCCCAGCGCTTCACCATCTCGGTGAAGCCGGACACGTCGGGAACCCCGTCCTCGTTCAGTTCGGCATCCACCGGCAGCAAGCCGGCCCGTTCTACGATGCCACGTTTGGCGTCAAATTTGACGAAACGGATTCCATCCTCATCGATCGTAATCCCAATGTGGGCCGACCGCCGGTTTAGTAAAAAGGAATGACGTTTTGCAGATACCAATGGATGATCTCCTTTCCATACATGTAAACCACCAAGGTGCCGATTGCCAAAAAGGGACCAAACGCCAGCGTCTGGCCGCGTCTTCTGCGGCCCCACGCCAGCTGCAGCAGTCCGGCGGCCGCGCCGGCTGCGCTGGCCAGAAACAAGGCCAGAAGCACGCCGGGAAAGCCGACGACCCAGCCAAAGACGGTCAGCAGCTTCACGTCGCCCATCCCCATCCCTTTCCCGGAGGTGAGGAGGGCGATCAGCAGCAGCAGACCGCCGCCGCCAAGCGCGCCCAGCGCTTGGCTCCACAACGGCACGCCGCCCGCCAGCGGGGCGGCGACGAGCAGCACGGCGCCGAAGCCTAGGACGGCGCCGTTGGGGATAATATGCGCGGTCAGGTCAGTGACCGCGCACAGCACGGCCAGCGCGCTCAGCAGCAGGCCGAGCGCCCATGCGCCCGATGCACCGAATTGCAGGTGCATCAGCGCGAACAGCGCCGCCGTCCCAAGGGCGGCGGCCGCTTCGCCCGCTGCCGGGCCTGCGGCTTGGCTGCTGCTTGCGCGCAGCAGCCCGCGCTTCGCCACCAGCCGGCGCCCGTACCACGCCAGGACCGGCCCCAGGGCCAGCCCACCGGCAACATTCAGCGCCGTCAGGATCATATTCGCGTCCATCCGCTTCAGTCTGTAGAAGAAGCAAGCTTCTTACCTGCTTTTAATTCAGAGGTTTTAAAACTGACGCTATCACTGCCGATGATCAACGTGACTACAGCATTCTCCGTATTCCAATTGTCCAGATTTACGGAAGTATTGTCGCCTAATGCCGCCCCGGTTTTGGGATCTGTAATTCCGCTCTGGATGTATTTTTCACTAACCAAGTCGGACAGCTTATGCGTCCCTGTAACTTCCCCGTTGTTTTTCGTAATCGATCTTAATCTCGCCGCTTCATACAGCTGGTTTGCCGTTGCTGTTCTGGCATTCTCCTTCGTATCGTTCAACAACCCGGAAATCAAAGGCACCGCGATTGCAGCGATCACCCCGATAATGACGATAACGGCCAGCAACTCGACGAGCGTAATCCCCTTCTCTTCCTTGCGCAATCGTTGAATCCGTTGGATAAGTGCTGTCATAATAATTAACCTCCTAAAATAATTTGCTTCACTTCGTGAGCTCAACCCAATTCAGCTGATACTTTGATAAATACTAAGCATCGGGATCATTACCGAAGCAATGATAAAGCCAACCACGCCAGCCAGCAGCAAAATCATCGCCGGCTCGATCAGCTGCTTCAGCTTGTCCACCGTGTTCTCAACGTCCCGTTCATAAAAATCGGCCACCTTGCCCAGCATCGCATCGATCGAACCGGTCTCCTCACCAACCCGAATCATCTGGGTGACCAGCGGCGGAAACACCCACGACTGGCGCAGCGGCTCTGACAGCGGCCGTCCTTGGCGCAGCGATGCCTGGCATTCCTGCAGCGTCGCTCCGATCACCCTGTTGCCGACGGCCTTCTCTACGATCGCCAAGGCTTGAAGCACCGGCACCGCGCTGGCAAACAACGAAGACAACGTCCGCGTCATCTGGGCGATCGCGCTTTTCCGATTGAGCATCCCGAACACGGGGACTTTGAGCTTGATATAATCCCAAGCATACGCCCCTCGCTCCCACTTCAAGAGCAGGTAGACCACAGCAACCGCCGCCAAAGCGGCCAGCAGCCATACGATCCAATGCTGTTCCACACTGCGGCTGAGGGTAAGCGTAAACCTCGTAATCGCGGGCAAATCACCGCCTAATTCAGCGAACATCGCTTGAAAGCGGGGAATCATAAATTTCAACAGGAAGATAATCACAAACACGGCCATCACGCTGACGATCAGCGGATAGGTCATCGCGGACTTCACTTTCTCCCGCGTGACATGCGCTTTTTCAAAATACACCGCAAGCCGCTCCAGCGTCTCTTCCATGCTGCCTGCCTCTTCCCCTGCGCGAACCATATGTACAAAGATCGATGGAAAAATCCGCGGGTACGCCGCGACCGCCCCGGAGAGCGTATTGCCCTTACGGAGCTCGGCGGTTACTTCAGCCAGCGTCTTCTTCAGCGGTTTGCTTTCCAATTGCTCCGCTAAGATCGCGGTCGCCTCCACGATCGAGATTCCCGCCTTAATCATCGTGGCAAACTGCCGGCAAAACACGACGAACTGCTCGTTCTTCACCGGGCTGCCCAGGTAAAACTCTTTATTCCACACCGTCTCGCGCTGCTCACGCAGACCCGTTACTACGATTTGCTGCCTCTTGAGTTCGGCAAGCGCGGTTGGCCGATCCGGGGCTTGCAGAGCCCCTTTGCATCGCTTCCCCACCACATCCTTGCCCTGATATACGTACTGGGGCATCTTCCATCTGTCCTTCCGCTTCACACATCTGCTGTTTACTTAACCTCGTGAATTAATGAGGGCTTTCCGCTAGGTATGGCCGGGCTGCAGCCTCATCAATGGCCCTTTGCCGCAGCAGCTCACGCAGACTCATCTCCAGCGTGTGCATCCCAAGCTGGGAGCTTGTCTGCATCACGCTTCGAATTTGGTGCACCTTCTCCGTCCGGATCAGGTTGCCGACCGCCGGCGGATTGAGCAGCAATTCCGTCGCGCACACACGCCCTTTCCCGCTGCGGGACGGAAGCAGCCGCTGCGATAGGATTGCCAGCAACACCGAAGCCAGCTGAATCCGGATCTGCCCCTGCTGGGCCGGTGGAAAAGCATCAATGATCCGATCGATCGTTTGCGGAGCGTCCGCCGTATGTAAGGTGGCAAAGACGAGATGACCGGTTTCGGCCGCCGTGATGGCCGTCCGAATCGTCTCCGGATCGCGCATCTCGCCAACCAAGATGATATCCGGATCTTGACGAAGCGCAGCCCGCAGTCCGTTATCAAAAGACAACGTATCCAGCCCCACCTCCCGCTGATTAATGATCGACTTGTCGTGGCGGTGCAAGTATTCGATCGGATCCTCCAGCGTTACGATATGCTTGCGCTGGGTATGATTAATATGGTCAATCAACGAAGCCAACGTCGTTGATTTGCCGCTTCCCGTCGGGCCGGTAACCAGAAACAACCCTTGCGGCTTCTGCGCCAGCTTCAACAGCACCGGCGGCAAATTTAACGTTTCGAAGGGCGGGATCGAAGGCGAAATGACCCTGGCCGCGATGCTGATCGAGCCCCGCTGCCGGAAGACATTGATGCGAAACCGGGAGAGGCCCGGCACGCCGTAAGAGAAATCCAGCTCCCCGAACTCCGTGAATTTCTTATACTGCGCCGGGCTCATCAGCTCTTGCACGATCTGCTCCAGCATGGACGGCGAGAGCAGCTCTCCGTCCAGGGCGCGAAGCGCTCCATCGATGCGCAGCACCGGAGGCGAATTCACCGTCACGTGCAAATCGGAGGCGCCGGCATCAAACGCCTGCTTCAACAGTCCGTTAAACGTCCCGTCCGTCACGATCGGTCCTTGATTCATCGCTCTCCCTCTTCCACTTCACGGATGATTTCCTGCAAGGTGGTTTGTCCCTCCAGCGCTTTCTGGATCCCGTCGGCAAACAACGGCGTCATCCCTTGCTCCTTCGCCATCCGGCGCAGCTCATGAATTGAGCGGCCTTCCACAATCGCCGTGCGCAGGTCGTCGCTGATCAGCAGCGCTTCATGCACCGCCATCCGGCCACGGTAGCCGGTTTTGCCGCAGGTGCCGCAGCCGTTGCCGCGGTACAGCTTGTCCGTTTGAATGCCGAGACGCTCCAGATAAATCATTTCCTGCCGATCTGGCGTATAGGCCGTTTTGCAGTCCGGGCAGATGCAGCGCACCAGCCTCTGGGCCACGATCCCGATTAGCGACGAGGCGATCAAGTACGGCTCGATCCCCATGTCACGCAGCCGGACGACCGTACTCACCGCATCATTGGTATGTAAAGTCGAAAATACGAGATGCCCGGTTAAAGAAGCACGAATTGCAATCTCCGCCGTTTCCAGATCGCGGATTTCCCCCACCATGATAATGTTGGGATCCTGACGCAGGATAGAGCGCAACCCCCTGGCAAACGTCAATCCGGCAGCCGGATGAACCTGCATTTGGTTCACGCCGTCCAGCATGTACTCCACCGGATCTTCGACCGTAATGATATTCGTTTCTTCCCGGTTCAAGTGCTGCAGGGCCGAATACAAGGTCGTCGTCTTCCCGCTCCCCGTTGGCCCGGTCAGCAGAACCATGCCGTGCTGCTTCTCAATCATGCGCCGGAACAGGCTTAACGTCTGCTCCGTCATGCCCAGCTTGTCCAAGCCCTTCACGCCTTCGGCAAGGTCGAGCAGCCGCATGACGATTTTTTCTCCATGGACGGTTGGCAGCGACGACAAACGGATATCGATCGTTTGGCCATCCACCAGCATTTTGATCCGGCCATCCTGCGGTAACCGCCGTTCAGCGATGTTCAGGTTGCCGAGAATCTTCAGCCTGGCGATGATGACGCCTTGCATCGACTTCGGAATCGTCCGCTCATTGCGCAGCTGTCCATCAATCCGATAACGGATCGCCAGTTGGGTCTCCATCGGATCGACGTGAATGTCGCTGGCGCCAAGGCGCACCGCCTGCTCAATCATTTGCTGCACCAGCCGGACGACAGGCGAATCCTCACCCTGAATCACCGCATCTTCAACTTCAATTTGAGCGGTGCCGGCCCCAAGATCCTTGATCATTTCATTCATGGAGTCCTGCAGACCATACAACCGGGCAATGCCCCGCTGCAGCTCGCCCCGCGAAATAATCGCCGGTTCGATCGTAAAGCCGGTGCTCATTCTGAGGTCGTCGATGATAAACAGATCCAAAGGATCGGCCATTGCAACCATGAGTTTACGTCCGTCTACGCGGATCGGAAGCACTTGATACCGTCTGGCCATTTGCTCCGGAATGACCTGGCTTAATTTCGTATCAATTTGAAACCTGGATAGTGTGACATGAGGAATACCCAGCTGAAATTCCAACACCTCGATGAGCTGGTGCTCCGTCAAGACGCCTTGTGCTAACAACACGTCACCAAGCTTTTTTCTGGTGCGCTGCTGTTCCTCCAAAGCGGCTTGCAGCTGCTGCTCCGTGATGATTCCGGATTCCAGCAGAAGTTCACCCAACCTTTTCTTGATCGTGTACATGGTTCACCTCATCACTGTTGGAGTTTTCATGCGATTTAATTAATAGTTCTATTGTCCTATTTATAGCAAACAAAAATAGTTCCAGAAAAATAAATCGTAGTAATTTAATACCGATTATATACCTTTCACTAAAACGATGCTATCATTTTTGTAGTAAAATATACCTAGATTACATAGGTCGACAGAACTCTCTATCGATTAACAACACTCTGCATATGTATCCCGTTTTGAAAGCGAGGGGACGGTCATGGAACCTGCCTATAGACAAAAAAAATCACCTCTTCTCCGGGCATTTGCGCGGGAAGACGGTCTGACCTTACTTGAGGTAGCCCTGGCGTTAGTGATTCTCTCCGTCGTCTGCTTAGCTTTGTTATCTTATTTCTCGAACAGTGCATCGCAGAGCAGACTTACGAATCAGCGTTTATCCGCAACCCATCTGGCGAACGCCCGACTGCACGAGGTGCAAGCGATGGGGTTTTCGCAGCTGCAGACTTGGGCCAGCCGATCCCCGGGGACGCTGCCGAATATCACTCGCGGAATCTATTTGCTAGAAACCGAGGTGAGCAGCCATCATTCGGACTATCCTTCCCATCCTGACATCCTGTACATCACCGTAACAGCCTATTGGCAGCCTGACCGATCCCAGGGCGCAGGCGAATATAGACACAAAGTCTCGATAACCGGGGCTGTGAAGAAAAACTACGCAATCGCCGGAGGGGGCTCGTCATGAAGCATCGATTGCGGCTGATTCGCCGGGAAGACGGAATTACGCTGGTGGAGCTGCTGGCCGCCTTGGCTTTATCCGGATTGCTGGTCGTCCTGGTGTCTACCGTGCTGACCACATCGCTGTTCGCTTTTGGACGGGTTAACCATGAAACCCAGCTTCGGAACGAAGCGATCACGCTCAGTTCAGCCCTTCAGACCAAGCTGAGAAACGCCGTGTCCATTTCGGGCTCGGGCACCTTTACGCAATTTCAAGCGGAAGTGGTCACCGATGCGCTGACGGAAACGACCCAGACGCTCCGCTTTCAGCTTGTCGGGGGACAGCTTCTCCTCAACGGCGAACGTTTCAGCGACGAGAGGTTGGATTTAACCGGCACCACTTTTTCCAAAGGCCCTAACGATCTGTGGGTGAACCTTCAAGTGGCGCTAAAGAATGAGCCCGAGGTCGAGCCAATCTATCTGTTCGTTTCCATCAAACTGATTTCGTGAGGTGCGTGTGGATGACAAAACGAGGACTAGCCACAATCCGCCAAGAGCAAGGTTATGCTTTAATCTCTGTGCTGCTCTTAGTTGCCATGCTGCTCGTGATCGGCACGCTGGTCGTGCAGTCGGTAACGAATTCTCAAGGGATGGTCAACGTCTCCGAAGATATCGTCTCCGCCCAAGCCGACGGCGAAACGAAGCTGCTGATCAAGCTTTCCGATTTGCGGGCGGCCGTGATGGCGCTGAGCGATAGGGACAAAGTGACTTTGGAAGACGTGCAAGCCGCTGCCGCCCCCTATGTAGAGGCTGAGACAGTCACCTTGGACACCGAAAACCAGCGGTACGTTGCCGTTGTCAGAGCCGATGGGGTATCGGACAAAATCACGCAAACCTTCCGGCGAAAGGTGGAGATTACGCTCGCCTTCACTCCTACCGACCCTTCTCCGGGAACCGGAACGGGCGAGTACGCCGTAGTTAGCTTTGGGTCCACGGCTTTGAACGGAACGACGATCAACGGGAATGTCTATTCGGCTGGAGCAGTAGCCAACAATCAGTCCCACATTAACGGTGTCCTTGTATCCCCTACCTTGCCGGGATCGAGTCTAACTCCGCCAAAAAGATTAGATATCACCTCCATCGTGAATCAGCTCGATCAGGACCTGAAGACGACGAAATCGGCCCTTTTTGCAACCCCGGCGACACAACTGGACTTCGAGGTTCGAACTAGCACCCAGTTCACGAAATCAACCGTATTAAATGCGATCAAATTGATGCCCAACGTTGCTTTAAAGGTGGACGGCGACCTCTGGGTAAAAGGCGGGGTTACGATGGAAGCCAATTCGTCTATCGTGGCCAGCGGGATCATTTACATTAGCGGGGATTTGTTGATCAACAACGGAAACAATATGAAATTGCAAGGCAGCTTAATTAAAGTGAACGGAACCACCAACTTTAACAGCGAACCTACGGTGAACATCACCGGCGATTTTTATGGAAGCTCCTTGAATACCAGCAGTACGCTGTTCGCCCAAAACATCTATCTCACAGGAGCCTCCAACATCAATAATTTAAACGGCAGCAATCAATTTGCCTTATTCGCTGCGGGTTCGGTCAATGTGAACAACGGGACTGCCCCCTCGGCCTTAACAGGCCACATCTATACGAACGGTGCGCTTCATATTAACGGGAACAACAAAGTAACCATCAACGGTGCAGCTTCTTCCCCCGCAACTCCCGAGAAACCGTCGGAGATCAAGTTCGAGGAAAAATATTTTGTTATTAACTGAGGGGGACTCACAGGGCCAACGCTATCTCATGACCCTCGTGACCTTCGTGCCCCCCTCTGGCTCCTCTTTCCATGATTATCCCTTTCGTTCAGAAATGGAAGGATTGAGTGAGGTGATCCCCGCCCCCCCTGATGCAACGGGATAATCATGAGAAGCGTGCGGCTGACATAGGTACCCTACACAGAAAAACCGCCGGGCATACGCCCAGCGGTTTTCGTTTGCATTTCCCATGCGATGTATTAAGCAGTCACAGCGTCCAAGTCCACGTCGCGTTTGAACGCCTCGGTGTCGTTCTCGCCCAGAATCTTGCCGGTGATTACGCCAGCGGTGATCGAATCGTTGACGTTCAGCGCCGTCCGGCCCATATCGATCAGCGGCTCGACGGAGATCAAGAGACCCGCCAAAGCAACCGGCAGGTTCATTGTCGACAGAACGATCAGCGAAGCGAACGTAGCCCCGCCGCCAACGCCGGCAACCCCAAACGAACTGATCGTTACAACCAGGATCAACGTCAGGATAAAGTCCCAGCTCATCGGGTTGATCCCAACGGTCGGAGCGATCATAACAGCCAGCATTGCTGGGTAAATCCCGGCGCAGCCGTTTTGTCCGATCGTTGCACCAAACGAAGCCGACAAGTTGGCGATTCCTTCTGGAACGCCCAGACGTTTCGTTTGCGTCTCCACGTTCAACGGAATCGTTGCCGCACTCGAACGCGAGGTAAACGCAAATACCAGCGTCGGGAACACTTTACGTACATACTGAATTGGATTGTAGCCAAAGGCGGCCAACAGAATCAGGTGAATGATGAACATCACGATCAGCGCCACATACGAAGCTCCCACGAACTTGATCAGCTTCAAAATCTCTTCGGCGTTGGTCGTAGCAGCGACGTTCGTGATCAACGCCAAAATCCCATAAGGCGTCAAGCGCAGAACCAACGTAACGATCCGCATCACAACGGTGTAAACCGCTTCGACCATTTTGCGGAACGTATCCGCCTGCTCAGGTTTTTTCTTATCGAGTCCAAGTACCGCTACCCCGATAAATGCCGAGAAAATCACGACCGCCAAAGTCGAGGTGCTCCGCGCACCGGTCATATCCGCAAACGGATTGGTAGGAATGAAGTCGAGCACCTGCTGCGGAATTGTCTTATCTTCCACTGTGCCCAGCCGGTCTTCAAGTGCCGCCCCGCGCGCCTGCTCCCGTTCGCCTGCCTCGATTTCAATTGCCTTCAGATCGAAGCTCAAGCTGGTCACGATGCTGACGCTGGCCGCGATCGCCGTCGTAATCAGCAATACCGCGATGATCAGACCGCTCATTTTACCTAAGTTTTGTTTCCCCTTCAAATTCATGATTGCCGAAATAATCGAAACCATGATCAGCGGAATAACAACCATCTGCAGTAGCCCGACGTAACCACGCCCAGCCAGGTTAAACCAGTCGGTTGATTTCGCGATAACCTCAGAGCCGGCGCCGTAGGACACCTGCAGGATCACTCCAAACACGAGCCCAAGCCCCAGTCCGGTAAACACCCGCTTGGTAAAGGATATGTGCTTCTTCTGCATCCAAATCAGAATGCCGATCAGCACGAGCATAACGGCTACATTAATGATAATACGCAAGGTATCCATAACCTGATCTCCCCCTGAATATGTCCTTAAAATCGTGTTCGCACCTTGATAGGCAAACGCCGAGTTGCGAATTACAAATCGTATGATAACACATATACAAGTATTTTGATAGGATTAACTTTCACACAGCTTGTCACTAAATTACAAAGGTTGTCCCTGCTCCACACAGTAAGACTTTGCCTCATCCCCACATCTCAAATTCTAACGTTTGCATACTGATATATTGCATAATTGGGATAAATTAGATTCATTTTTACGGATACCAATCTAAATTTTCATGGTTTTGTTCAATAACAATTATGAGAACAGGCGATTATCTAATTAATATGGAGATAACTAATGATTTCGTCTTAATAATTATGTAATTTACTTATATTAACTGAAATTTCCTTAAATTCTCCTTGTGCAAACGTTTTATTTTTCTTGTTGCTCAGGTATGATGGTGAAATAAAGGTACTTTTGCGAAAGGAAGATGTTCGATGCAAACCCCAAGTCTTCTTCAGCGAACGAAGCTCCGGCGAAATGGAAGCGCTGTCCCGTTGCTTCCCCCGCACCTGCTTCGGATCCTGATCCTGCTCTTGGTGCTGCTGCCGATGCTGCTTGCCGGCTGTACCGATACACCGGGCAGTAAGAGCACCGCCTCGGAACCAAAAGGGAATTCCACCGATACAGCAGCCACAAGCCCGAACCCCCCTGAAGGCGGGAAAGCCGCTGCACCTAATGCGGTGGATTCCCAACCCTCTACGGTTTTTTATGAAATTTTTGTCCGTTCCTTTGCCGACTCGGACGGCGACGGCATTGGGGATTTCAAGGGGCTGATCAGCAAGCTCGACTACTTAAATGATGGGAACCCGGATACGGATACCGACCTGGGGATTGGCGGCATCTGGCTGATGCCGATTAATCCTTCGCCAAGCTATCACGGTTATGACGTCACCAACTACAGGGACATCAATCCGGATTACGGGACGATGGACGACTTCCGCACGTTTTTGAATGAGGCCCATAAGCGCGGGATAAAGGTCATTATGGATCTGGTCGTCAATCATACCAGCAAAGAGCATCCGTGGTTCACCCAATCAGCTGCCGATCCAAACAGCCCGTACCGGGATTGGTACGTTTGGGCCGAGGATCAAGGCCGTGCTGTGTCCGGCACCAGTGCCGCCGGAAGCGGCAACCCTTGGCATAGCCTGAACGGCGGCCATTACCTCGGAATCTTCTGGGACGGGATGCCGGATCTCAACCTCGATAACCCGGAAGTACGGAAAGAAATGATCGAGATCGGACAATTCTGGCTGGAGCAAGGCGTGGATGGGTTCCGCCTGGATGCAGCGAAGCATATCTACGAGGATTTGCTGACCGACAAGAGCCAAGAAACCACGAACAAAAATGTGGCTTGGTGGCAGGAGTTCCGCAGTGGGCTCAACGAAGTCAAGCCGGACGCCTATCTCGTTGGCGAGATCTGGGATCCTTCCGCAGCGCTGATCTCCTCCTATCTGGACAAAGCCTTGGATTCCGGGTTTAACTTTGGCCTGGCCGAAACGATCCTCAGCAGCGTCAAGAACGAAAAGGACGCGAACATCCCTTTTACGCTGGAGCGTACGTATAAGCTGTACAGCGAAAAATCCGGCGGCAACTTCGTCGACGCTACGTTCTTGACCAACCATGACCAGAACCGAGTCATGACCCAGCTGGAGGGAGATGTGCCGCACGCGAAGATGGCCGCGAGCCTGCTGCTCACGCTTCCCGGCAATCCGTACATCTATTACGGCGAGGAAATTGGCATGTTTGGGGCGAAGCCTGACGAGCTGATTCGCGAGCCGATGCGTTGGACGCCGGACGACAGCGAAGGCCAAACGACCTGGGAGCCCGCCAAAAACAATGCCGGCATCAAGGGCCTCAGCGTAAGCGAGCAAACCGGCGACTCCGCCTCCCTGCTGTCGCATTATCGCCAGTTGATCCGGATGCGCAACGATATTCCGGCGCTAAGGGACGGAGCAATCCAGGAATATACAACGGATCAGCCGGGAATCACCGCGTTTGTTCGCTTGACAGAAGACCAGGCGGTGCTCGTCGCTCACAACTTAACCGGTCAAGAGCTCACGGTCTCCTTGGATCCGAATCAAGCAGACGGCAAGAGCTTCACCAAGCTGTTGGCGGAAACAGGCGAAGGCGCCAGCCTCAGCGGCAATACGCTGACGCTGCCTGCGTATTCAACAGCGGTATTAGAATAGTAAAAGGCCCTGCCAGCTAACAAACAGCTGCAGGGCCTTTTTAAATGTAACGGACTGTATGGACGTTATTTGCTCATTTTTCGCATATTTCAAAAACTAATGGACTCCAGTGACGTTATTCGGGCTAAAACTAGCGTTTGGAGCTATCCAAGCAGCAAATAGCGGCTCCTGGGTCCGTTAGTTTTCGAGGATCCCGCTGATCAGCGGATATAACGGCATTTGAGTCCGCTAGCGACACGAAAACACGACAGACAATTAATGACTCGCCGCGCCTTCACCCTGGAACGCGCTGAGCGAA
Source organism: Paenibacillus sp. p3-SID1389 (assembly GCF_025151705.1). Taxonomy (NCBI): domain Bacteria; kingdom Bacillati; phylum Bacillota; class Bacilli; order Caryophanales; family Paenibacillaceae; genus Paenibacillus; species Paenibacillus sp. p3-SID1389. The sequence continues at coordinate 28,569 of NZ_JALXVO010000012.1, forward strand.
CGCTGCAGTTGCCCCGCCAGTTCCTCCAGACGAGCCGACAGTTCAACCAACTCGGCGCTGACCCGATGCTGCTCTTGAGACATAGAGGCTACCTCTTCGGTGGAGGCGCTGGTTTGCTCCACAACCGAGCTGACCGTGTCCACAAAATCCTGCAGGGTCGCTTGCGATTGCAACAGCTCCTGAACGGAGGCCGACGAGCTTCGGATCTCCGTCACGAACCGCTCCATCTCCCCTTTAACGTTCTGGAAGATGCCGGCTGCTTCTTTGACGGCTTCGGTTTGTGCCGCAAACAGCGGCGCAATTCCCGTCAATACCTCCACCGTTTGTCCTATTGCCTCCTGGATTTCCTCGGTGATCGCCGATACGGTTTGGATCGATTCCCCCGAAGCGGCAGCCAGCTCGCGGATCTCCCCGGCAATGACCATAAAGCCTTTGCCGGCTGCCCCGGCACGGGACGCTTCAATCGAAGCATTTAACGACAAAATGTTCGTTTGCTTGGTCATCTCCACCATCGGGGCAAGGATCGAGCGGATCGACTGAGTGCTTCGGCTGAGCTTCGCCGAATTCTCCTCCAACAGCGCTGTCATCTGCGACACGGCTTCCGTCTTCTCCACCAGCTCCTCCATATGCGCTTCCCCATTGCGGCTGACCTCGATGACACGACCGGCGGATTCGTCCATCGCCGCGTTCAGACGAGCCACTCGGCTCATTTGATCACCGATCTGCTCCGCAGTCTCGGTGCCCTTGTCCGCCTCCACGGCCAAGCTTTCAGCTCCGGCGGCGATTTCTCCGGTCGCCTGCGCAATCTCGGCGGCAGTCTGCGACGTATCGCGCGACGCCCTCGTTAAATTCTCCGCCGTAGCCAGCAGCTCCACGGCGGATTCATTGGTCCGTTCCACCAGCCGTGAAATTTGCTCCAGCATCCGGTTGAAGCTGTGTCCCAGCCGACCGATCTCGTCATGCCCTTTAAAGTTGGTACGCACCTGCAAATTTCCGCGTTCGCCTTCCTCCATTAATCGGCACAACTTCTCCAAGGGCCGGCCGACCATGCGCACCAGGAAATAGCCGATCAGAGCCGCAACGACCACGGCGCCCAGAAGCACGAACAACATGACGACAAGCAGCCGATCCGTCGCACTCAAAAAGTCATTCTCCGGAGCATATCCAACAATCCGCCAGTCGACCGTTTTCAGCGGCCGGAACACGACCAGTTGCTGAACTCCTTGCTCGTCTGGCGCCTGGAACGAGCTTTCCCCCGATTCCGCCCGTTTGGCATCTACCTTAATTATGGATTCCGTCTCCAGGAGAGCGGAATCGTTCGCATGGACAATCCGGTTATCGGCGGTAAGTACCCGCACCTGACCGGTTTTCCCGATTTGCAGGTTGCCCAAAATATCCCCCAGCGCCTGCGCCTTAATCTCAAACAGCAGGATGTACTCAGCCTCCGGGTGATTGATATTCCGCAGCAAGCGGGCCATCGTGATCGTCGGCTCGGTATAAGCGTTAAAGAAGCCCTTCTGTAACGCCGGGAACCACACGGGCTCGCCAGTTGCTTCCAATACCTCCTTCACCCGGATTTCCACCGCCTCATCCGTACGCACCGAACTGACCCCTGAAGATTTGTACGACTTCACGTCTTCCAAGTCCTTAGAAACAAGACGCACTCCCTGAAGACGTTCATCGGCACTCTTCAACGCGTCAAGCTTCTTGCGGATCCGGTCCTCGGCTTGCGTCTTCACAACGGTTCCGATTCCCGGCTGGTTCACCGTCTCCAGATCGCTCCGCAGCGTCTGATCAACGGCCAATTGCCGCGACGTAGCCTCATATTGTTCGAACAGGAAGTCGAGCTTGTCCGCTGCCTGCTCCACCGCCTGAGTGGAGGCGGAAGCCACTTGCTCCCGGATGATCTCCCTGGACGCCCGGTAAGAGCTGAACCCCAGCACCACCGACAACACCACGACTGCCGCAAATACGATCACAAACATCTTTAGGCCCACGGAATTCCAGTGCCGCCCACCGCGAAGCTTCTTCATTTCCGCATCCCCTTTTGTTTTATGTATAAAAAGGGTATAGCCCCGCTTTGACTGAGGCTATACCCAGGTGTTGATCAACTCTAGCTGCATTATCCTTTGCTGGCGCCCGAAGTTAAGCCGTCAACAAGCAGCCGCTGCAGGAACATAAACAGGATCGTGATCGGAAGCGCGATCAGAACCGCCCCTGCGGCAAACAGCGTAAAGTTGCTGTTCTGATTGCTGCTGACCATATCCCACATCCCGACGGCCAGCGTCCAGTTTTCCTTCGTTCGCAGGACGAGCCGGGCAAAGATGAAGTCAACCCAAGGACCGACAAATTGGGTTAGCGCCATATACGTCAGCATCGGCTTGGACAACGGCAGAATGATGCGCCGGAAGATCAGGAAGTTGCTCGCTCCATCGATCCGTGCCGCTTCATCCAGCGATCGCGGAATCGTATCGAGGAAGCCTTTGGCGATAAACGTGCCGCCCAGCGGAGCCCCAGCCGCATATACGATGATCAGAGCCAAATGCGTATCCAGCAGCTGCATCTCCCGCAGCAGCAGATAGATGGCGATCATGCTCATGAATCCCGGGAACATCCCAAGCACGAGCAGGCCGGAAAGCGCCGTTTTGCGTCCGCGGAACCGGAACCGGGAGAGCGCATAGCTCGTAAGCAGCGTCAGCAGCACGCCCAGAATCATGGAGCAGACAGCAATTTTCAACGTATTCAGGTACCAGGTGCCAAACAGATAGGTTTTGGATGTAAATAGTTCGTGATAATGATCAAACGTAAATTTTTCCGGAATCAACGTTTTGCTGTAAAGCGATTTACCCGGCCGCAGCGAACCGAAGACGACCCAAAGCACAGGGTAGACGGCGGCAATGCACAGCAGGATCAGCACAATGTAGCTGGCGCCCAGACGAATCGCGTTTCGTATTTTCCGTCTGCTCATTGGATCATATCCTCCTCTTTAAACGACTTGGTTCTGCGGTAGTTGTAAATCGAGAACGAAGCGATAATGATGAAAATGATGATCCCGATCGCAGAGGCCATGTTGTATTTGTTTTGGTTCAACGTCAGCTTGTACAGCCACGTTACCAGGAGGTCGGTCGCCCCGGCATACTGATAATCGCCCTTCACCGGATCGCCGCCCGTTAACAGGAAGATGGCGTTAAAGTTGTTGATGTTACCGGCAAATTGGGTAATCAGCGTTGGTGCGGTCGTGAACAGAATCATCGGCAGCGTGACGATCTTAAATTTCTGGAACCCGGTAGCTCCATCCACTTCCGCTGCTTCGTACAAATCCTTTGGAATCGTCGTCAGCACGCCCAGAATCAGCAGCATGGAGACCGGAATCCCCACCCACATGTTAACGACGATAACCGTCACTTTCGCCCAGAACGGGTCGGTTAACCACGGCAGCCCGCCCAGACCGAAATAACTAAGATATTGGTTGATTGGACCAAACTGACCGTTAAACATATTTCTCATGACAAGCAGCGAAATCAGCTGCGGAATAGCGTAAGGAAGAATTAAAATCGTTCTCCATAGCCCTTTGAAGCGAATGCCCTTTTGATTAATAAGTAAGGCGACAAGCATACCACCGAAATAAGTCGTTACCGTGGACAAAATCGCCCAGATAATCGTCCAGGTCAATACGCCGTAAAAGGTATGGCTCCAGGTTTTGAGTGCCACCAAATTTTTAAAGGTTTCGAAGCCAACCCAATCGACCAGCATGGCCGGCGGGATGTGCTTCGGCGCCGAATAGTTGGTGAACGCAAGCAGAATCATGAACAGAATCGGCATTACGGTAAAAAATAAAATCCCGAGGGCGGGAATGCTCAAAAATGCAACAGCGAACTTGTAATCCAGGATATAACGTACCGTTTGCTTAAAGTTATTCGGTGTCTTGCCTTTGTCCCGTTCGAGCCCGATGGCGCGAGCATCGCGGACGTTCATCACATAAACGATAATAAAAACCGCCACAAACAGCAGCGTAATCAAGCTTTGAATCATGATGAAGATCGAATGATCCCAGCTTCCGTTCATATTGGCTCCGGTTCTTGGCGTTTCACCAAGCGTAACGATTCCCCAGAGCGCAAACCCTAAGTTCCGGATCAAATAGATCACGCTAAATGCTTCAAAAAGGACGAACAACAACCCTTTGATATATTGTCGATTGTAGAGTTGTCCCAGGCCCATGCACAGTATCGACAAAAGCGTCGCCCGATCCCGATGTTGGTGTCGGTCCATTTCCCTTCCTTCTCCTCTCCCTTGGGAAATTAAGGATGACCCGCCGCTATCAGCGGCGGGCTCAACCTTCCCTCACTGGGTGACAGTTCGTTCTGCCTTACTCCGTTGCCCCTTGGTTCAAATCCCGAATTTGTGTCACGGCATTTTCCATCGCGGCTTTTGGATCTGCATTGTTGTTCCAGATTTCCGGAAGCGCAGCGTTAACAGGAGCCCAAACGTTAGCCATTTCCGGAATGGAAGGCATCGGCTGGGAGTTCTTCGCTTGCTCAGCAAAGACGGAAACGAAAGGATCGTTTTTGATTTGATCGGTTTCCAGCGCTTCCAGGTTCGTCGGTACGGCGCCGACTTTTTCGTTCAGCAGCAACTGAGCATCTTTCGTGGAAGCGAAATGAGCGAACAGTTTAGCTGCATTCGGGTATTTCGTAAAGGAGTTTACGACCCAAATTTTAATACCGGAGAAGGTGATCGCTGTTTTGCCGTTGACGGAAGGATATAGAGCAAGACCCAGGTTGTCGCCGAGAGCGGCTTTGTATCCTGCCAATTCCCAAGGACCGTTGATGTCCATTGCCACGTCGCCTTCGTTAAACAAGCTGCGTTTGATGTCCGGGTTGATGTCGCCGCTGTTGATCGGCAGAGCTTCTTTCAAGCTTTGGAACACTTTCAAGCTTTCGATCGCGCCATCGTTAGCCAAACCGATGTCGTCTGGGTTCGTACCGTTATCGCCGAACAAGTAACCGCCGGTGCTCGCAATAAACGGATAGTTGAAGTACATGTTGCCGACTTCCCACATGATGCCGTATTTGTTTTTGGATTTGTCGGTAAACGTTTTGCTGAATTCCAGAACGTCTTTAAAGTCTTTAGGCGGTTCCGGAACGAGCGATTTATTGTAATACAAAGCCATCGTTTCGGCAGCTCTTGGATAACCGTACAGAACGTCGTCATAGGTTGCACCTTGAATGGAGGCTTCTGTATTGTTCTTCGTCGTTTCTTCGGCGAATACATCGTTCGGCAGGATCAAGCCGGAAGTCGCTGCGTTCCCCAAGTGGTCATGAGGGACGATCAGCACGTCGGCCGCCAGACCGGACGGTCCGTCTTGCGTCAATTTCCCGATTTGGTCGGTTGGCGATACTTCTTCAATTTTTACAGGTACGCCGTATTTTTCGGTGAATTGCTTCGCGATTTCTTCAGTGAACACTTTCTCTTCTTTACTATCCCAAATGAGCAGCTCAGCGCCCTCTTCCGGAACGATCGCATCAGCGGAAGCGTTCTCCCCGGCACCGGTATTCCCCGTATTTTCAGTCTGATTCGCCGGAGCATTTGCACTTCCGTTGTTGCCGCCGTTGTTGCCCGATCCGCAAGCCGTGATCGAAACAACCAAGGACAGCGCCGCGATCAAGGTCAATGCCTTTTTGAACTTCATGACTATAACCCCTCCTATAATTATAAAGACGTGATGCGCAAACGTTTTCAGAAAATACTTGAAACTATTTTTCCTCCACGACTTCTTCCTGGGATAGTTTAGTATTTCCCGCCCGAAAGCGCTTTATCCATGAACTCATGATACATCATACCTATGAAGTTGTAAAAACGTTTGCACAGAGAATAAACGCGGGTTAATTATCCTCTTCCTCTGTTTTTCTTACGTTTTCTCTAATATTCGCACTTTTTATATATTCCCAACTTTGTTGTGCGCCAAGTGAACATTGCATATTTGCGCAAAATTTTCACGATTTATCAGCACAATCTCCTATTTCATCGTTAGGTTATCATCTATCGTCTGCTTTCCCCTGAACATTACTTTCTCCCGTCTTGTGCAATGGTTTGAACAGTGTTATAATCCGGATCAATGAGAGCAATACTAGCTTTGCCGTTCGGTTACACAATTTGAAGGCACTGTTATCGAAAGGTACATCCTCGGCCCGTTTCTCCGGCTTGGATGTGCTTTTTTTGCTTCCAAAGCAAGTGGATACGGGGGCCTGGCGGACAAAGCTGTCCACAATCCACTAGGAGGGATTCATCATGTTACTTGAAGCGGTCTATCATCGCCCTAAGCTGAACTGGACTTATGCTTACGACCACAAAACGCTTCATCTGCGCTTGCGCGCCAAGAAGAACGATCTCACTGAGGTCTATGCCTTTGTGGGGGACAAATACATGTGGGATCAAAGTAAAGAACTGATTCCGATGACCCTGATGATCAGCGACGAGATGTTCGACTATTGGGAATGTACCTACCAACCGCCGCTGCGCCGAACGAGATACGGCTTTCTGCTGAAGTCCGGCGACGAGCAGATCTGGATGACGGAAAGCGAGTTTACGAAAGAGCGTCCATCTGGCCCTGAGCGGCTGTTCGAATTCCCGTTCATCAATCCGGTTGACGTCTTTACGCCGCCGGCATGGGTGAAGGATGCCATCTTCTATCAAATCTTCCCTGAACGCTTCGCCAACGGCGACCCAAGCAACGATCCGAAGGGCGTATTGCCTTGGGGCGGCAAACCGGAGCGCGATAACTTCTTTGGCGGGGATTTGCAAGGCGTCATCGATCATCTCGATCATTTAAGTGAGCTTGGCATTACCGGGATCTATTTTACTCCGTTGTTTGAAGCGACGACCAACCATAAATACGATACCGCGGACTATATGAAGATTGACCCTCATTTCGGCGACATTGCCACGGTCAAGAAGCTGGTTCAAGCCTGCCATGAGCGCGGAATCAAGGTGCTGTTCGACGCGGTATTTAACCACTCCGGCAAAACCTTCGCTCCTTTCGTTGACGTGATGGAGAAAGGTGAAAAATCACGCTACAAAGATTGGTTCCATGTGCGCGAGTATCCGCTGCAAGTGAAGGACGGCGTGCCTAGTTACGATACGTTTGCTTTCGAGCCGCTGATGCCTAAGCTGAACACGGAAAATCCGGAAGTAAAAGAATACTTGCTGAAAGTCGCTGAATTCTGGATTAAGGAAGTGGGCATCGACGGCTGGCGGCTGGACGTTGCCAACGAAGTAGACCATGCCTTCTGGCGCGATTTCCGTAAAGTCGTGAAGGCGGCCAACCCGGATGCCTACATCTTGGGCGAAATCTGGCATGAGTCCTCGGCTTGGCTGCAAGGGGACCAATTTGATGCCGTGATGAACTATCCGTTCACCGAAGCGGTACTGGACTTCGTCGTACGCGGCACGTTGGATGCCGAGGGCTTCGCGAATGCGATCGGCAAGCAGCTGTCCCGTTATCCGCTCCAAGCAAGCGAAGTGGCGTTTAATCTGCTGGACAGCCATGACACGCCGCGCTTGCTCACACTATTCGATGGCAACAAAGCCAAAATGAAGCTGGCCGCCCTGTTCCAATTTACGTACAGCGGAACGCCTTGCATTTACTATGGCGACGAAGTTGGTCTCGACGGCGGACCGGATCCGGATTGCCGCAAATGTATGGAGTGGGATCCTAAACGCCAGGATCGCGATTTGTTCGCGTTCTACCAGAAGCTGATCAAGGTTCGCAAGCAGCTGGCTCCGCTGCGCACCGGCAGCCTGAAATTCCTGCTCGCCGAGAAGGGCGGCTCGAAGCTGGCTTATGAACGCGTACTGAACGGGGAGAAAGTACTTGTCCTGCTCAACAACTACGATGCCGGACAGACCTTTACGATCCCTGCGGATGGGAAAATGTGGCGCGACACCTTCAGCGGGCAAACCTACAACACGGCGGACGGCAAACTTGCCGTTAAGCTACCAGCATACGGTTATGCAGTATTAACGCAAGCATAATCTACAAACTGCTTTTTATACCTGCGGTCGGCCCTAACTCGATGAGAAAATGGGCCGGCCGAATTCTTTTTTAAGAGTAAAACGTTTGCGCAAAAATCTCTTGATTTTCCTGCATTGAATGCCCATTTTCGATGAGAATATGAGAAGCTTTCAGCGGTGTTATACGGGGTTATCCCTAGATTCTCTATTTACTTTCAGATTTCTTTAGATTAATATTACAGTGTAAAGCAAACGGTTCCACAGAGGAGGTTTTTTATGGCTGTCACCATCAAGGATGTTGCCAAAAAGGCCGGAGTATCGCCCTCTACCGTGTCCCGGGTGCTGTCCAATCATCCCAGAATCAGCGAGGAAACCTCGCGTAAAGTAAAGCTCATTATGGACCAGCTTGGCTATCATCCCAACATTATGGCCAAGAGTCTGGTCTCCAAAACGACAAATAGCATTTGCATCCTGCTGCCAAAGTCCGCCGAGGAATTGTTCTCCAACTTCTTCTTCATGGAACTGATCCGCGGCATTGTGACCCAAGCCAGCCGCCTGGGTTATGACGTTCTGATCAGCTCCGGAGCCAATGAGAAAGAAGAAGTCGAAAGCGTCTCCAGACTGCTGAACGGACGCCGGGTGGACGGGGTCATCTTACTGTATTCCCGGCAGAACGATCCCGTGATCGAATTTCTCCATAAAGGCGGTCATCCCTTTGTACTCATCGGGCGCAGCGAGGAATATCCTGATATTTTAACGGTGGATAACGATAATATCCAGGCGTCGTACGACGCCACAAAGCATTTGATCGCGTTAGGACACGAACGGATCGGGTTCGTCAGCGGACCGCCGGAGCTCGTTGTTTCCAAAGACCGGTTGAAAGGCTATCAGGATGCGCTCAGAGATGCAGGCTTAGAGTGCCGGCCCGAATGGATTGTCGAAGGTGAGTTTTTGCAGGACAGCGGCTATCGGGCCATGTCGTTCTTCATGAATCTACCGAACCGTCCGACGGCCTTGGTCATGATCGATGACGTCGTAGCGTTTGGCGTGCTCCGCGGCCTGCATGAGCTGAAGTACAAGGTACCTGAAGACTTATGCCTGGTCAGCTTCAACAATATTCCGTTGTCCGAGCTTTCAACGCCGCCGCTGAGCAGCATGGATATCGGCATTTACAATCTGGGCTATACGGCTTCGCAAGTGCTGATCCAAGCGGTTCAGAACAACGGCGACAAGGTGTATCCGAAACGGCAAATTATTCCGCATCGGCTGATGGTTCGTGAGTCGTCCATGTATTCGGTTCCCAAGAAGCCTTGAGGCAACAGGTTGCATTAGACATTGGAGAAAAAATAAACGGAAGCTCACGCTTCCTTTATTTTTCACGCTTTGTTCAAACGTTTGCGCTAAATCCACCATAGAGGAGGTTCGTTATGAATCCCATTCAAGCTTGTTTATTTGATCTCGACGGCGTGCTCGTGGATACCGCGAAATACCACTATCTCGCCTGGAAACGGCTGGCCGCCGAGCTCGGCTTCGAATTTACCGAACAGGACAATGAGAAGCTGAAAGGCGTCAGCCGCATGGCCTCGCTCGACATCTTGCTTAGCGTGGGCGGCCTTCAACTGGAAGACAACGTCAAGCAGGAGCTGGCTGAACGCAAAAATAACTGGTATGTCGAGTACATCTCCCAAATGGACGCGTCGGAAATTCTGCCGGGAGCGCTGGAGTTCTTGCAGCAGTGCCGGGAAAACGGATTGAAGACCGCGCTAGGATCAGCGAGCAAGAACGCCCCGATCATTTTGCGGAATACCGGGCTTACCCCGTACTTTGACGCGATCATCGACGGCACTCGCACCTCCAGCGCCAAGCCCGATCCGGAAGTTTTCCTGCTTGGCGCTGCGGAGCTGGGCGTTGCCCCCGAAGCGTGCGTCGTGTTCGAGGATGCGGAGGCCGGAATTGAAGCGGCCCGCCGTGCGGGCATGCGCTGCATTGGCATCGGTTCGCCGGATACGCTGGGCAAGGCGGATCGGGTGGTCTCCTCGCTGGGCGACGTTTCGGTCGCCATGCTGCAGCAATTAGCCGCGAAATAAGCGCAGTCAACACTAGGGCCCTAGGGCAGCTTCGCAGGAAGCACAGCTCGCCTTGCTTTAATTTGTGCGGGCCGCGTGCGGCGAATACCTCTCGTTCTTTTTTTGCATAATAATCTATTCGAAATGACTAAAGGAGCGGTTAGCGTGAAACAGTATTTGAAAGTGGATCCCTGGTCCATCCTGGAAGAATCGTTTGATCCGGCGAATCATGAAATTTCGGAAAGTATTTTTAGCATCGGCAACGGTTATATGGGCCAACGCGCGAATTTTGAGGAGCAGTACAGCGGCCCTTCCCTGCAAGGCAGCTACATGGCCGGCGTGTATTATCCGGACAAAACCCGGGTGGGCTGGTGGAAGAACGGCTATCCGGAGTATTTTGCCAAAGTGCTGAACAGCACCAACTGGATTGGCATTAACGTATTTGTGGACGGCGTAGCGCTGGATTTGGCCGAATGTCAGGTGAAGGATTTCGTCCGTGAGCTAAACATGAAGGAAGGTTACCTCTACCGCCGCTTTACCGCCGTGATGAAGGACGGCAAAGAGCTGGCTGTGGAAGCGCTGCGATTCGTCAGCATCGTACGTCATGAGATCGGGGCGATCCGCTACGCGGTAACGCCGCTCAACTTCAACGGAGAACTGCGTTTTGCGCCTTACCTGGACGGAGACGTGATGAATAAGGACTCCAACTATGAGGAGAAATTCTGGCTTGAGGTGGAAAAATCGGCCGGTACCGACGTCTCCTACTTAACCGTAAAGACGAAAAAGCTCGACTTCCACGTCACCTCGGTGATGGCGTTTGACGTGGAACAAGGCGGGAAACGCCTGGAGCTGGCCCCTGCGTTCCACGAGCAGGAGAAGTTCGTCTCCGCCGAAGTGGCCGTGGCAGCGGTCTCCGGTGAGACGGTAACGTTGTATAAGTATGTTGCCAATGTCACCTCCCGCGATCATGGGCTTGGCGAGTTGGTGAAAGCCGGCAAGGCCGCGCTGCACTCCGCGAAAGAGGCCGGTTTCGATGCCCTGAAGCGCGAGCAAGCTGAAGCCTGGGCGAAGAAATGGGAAATGAGCGACATCATCATCGAAGGCGACGTTGCGGCGCAGCAGGCGATTCGCTTTAATATTTTTCAATTAAACCAAACCTACAGCGGCGAGGACGACCGACTGAACATCGGGCCTAAAGGCTTCACCGGGGAAAAATACGGCGGCAGCACCTACTGGGATACGGAAGCCTATTGCTTGCCATTCTACCTCAGCACGGCGGAGTCGGATATCGCTCGCAATTTGCTGATTTACCGCTATAAGCATCTGGAGAAAGCGAAGGAGAACGCCCGCAAGCTTGGCTTCACCAAAGGCGCGCTCTATCCGATGGTGACGATGAACGGCGAGGAATGCCACAACGAGTGGGAAATCACGTTTGAAGAGATCCATCGGAACGGGGCGATCGCTTATGCGATTTATAACTACGTTAACTATACAGGGGATAAAGCATATTTGGGCGAGTATGGCCTGGAAGTGCTGGTGGAAATCTCCCGTTTCTGGGAAGAGCGCGTGAACTTCTCACAAGCCAAGGGCAAATACGTCATGCTCGGCGTAACCGGCCCTAACGAATACGAGAACAACGTCAACAACAACTGGTACACGAACCGGATTGCCGCCTGGACGCTCGAATACACGCTGGAAGTGCTGGCCGAGCTCAAAGTCCAAGATGCCGCGCACTATGCAGCGCTGGTGGAGAAGCTGGGGCTTCAGGAGTCGGAAACGAAGCAATGGCAGCACATCATCGACAACATGTACTATCCGTACGATGAGGAGCGCGGCGTGTTCTTGCAGCAGGACGGCTTCCTTGATAAAGAACTGATGCCGGTGAAGGAACTGGATCCGAAGCAGCTGCCGCTGAACCAGAACTGGTCGTGGGACCGGATTTTGCGCTCGTGCTTCATTAAGCAGGCGGATGTGTTGCAAGGCTTGTATTTCTTGAGCGACCGTTACGACCTGGATACGAAGAAACGTAACTTCGACTTCTACGAGCCGATGACCGTTCACGAGTCCTCCCTCTCCCCTTGCGTGCATGCAATTCTCGCCTGCGAGCTGGGGTATCAGGAGAAGGCTTACGAGATGTACCTGCGCACCGCGCGTCTGGACCTCGACAACTACAATAACGACACCGAAGACGGCTGCCATATCACCAGTATGGCCGGCACCTGGATGGCGATCGTGCAAGGCTTCGGCGGCCTGCGCGTCCGCGAGGGCGAGCTGGTGCTGCGGCCGTTCATCCCGTCGCACTGGACCTCGTTCTCGTTTAAGGTGATGTTCCGCGGCGCCCGGCTGAAAGTCAACGCAACCGCTGACAGCATCATCGTCTCGAACGAATCGGATACGCCAGCAGCGATCCGCATTTACGACCAAAGCTACACGGTCGATGCGAACAGCCAAGTGCAAGCGAAGCGCCTGGAGCCTTCGGCGCTGAGCTGAATTTATTGAACCAACCCCCATGGCTTTGCCGTGGGGGTTGGTTTTTGGGGGCGCCCGGCGTTGCGGGGGCCCCAGGGAATAATAACGGTAATAAGTTCCCTTATTTCCGGCGATTGAGCTTCATTTGAACAAATAGCGGTAAAAAATGGCCTTATTTCGGTCCGGCAGGAGCAAAAAGCCCCATTTGGGGGCTCCTGCGGGAGAATAAGGCCATCAAATACCGCTATTTTGTTCAAATGGGGCGGCTACGCGGAAATAAGGGTCAAAAATACCCTTATTTCCGCGTAGCCCGCTAGCGCCCGGCCGATCCTCACCCGGCCGCGGCGCTAAACCAAGGGCAACGGGGCTCACGCCCCTTGCCCTTGTCGCGGTTACCGCGGGACGGCGAGTACGACGACGCCGACCCCGCGCACCTCCAGCCGTGCCCCGCCGGCTGGAGGCCCCCCTGCTGCAGCGTGCGCCGCCGCTGCAGCCTCAGCGCTCGCGCCCGCTTCCAGCGCGAGCACGTGCTCGCCCCCGAACCGGACCTCCCACGGTCCGAGGGCGGGCAGCTCCAGCGACAACGCGCCCGGGTTCGCGTTGTAGAGCACGTACAGGTGGCGGTCTGGATCGCCACCCGCGTGGTCGCGCAGCGTAAACGCCACGGCGTGCGGCGGCGCTGCCTCAAAGCGCAAATGCGCGCGGATCTCGTCCGCCGTCTTCAGGCGGAACGCGGGATGCGCCTTGCGCAAGGCGATCAGGCTGCGCATATAGGACACGTCGTCCTGATGCGCAGCGCAGCGCTCCCAATCGAGCCAGTTGACCTCGATCGGCGATTTATAACTGTTCTCCACGCCGCCCTTCGTGCGCATAAATTCTTGACCGGCGTGGAGGAACGGGATGCCCTGGCTCGTCAGCACGATCGCGGAGGCGAGCCGGTGCATCGCCCGGCGTTCGTCGTCCGAAACGCCCGGCGTGGACAGCTCGATTTTGTCCCATAACGTATGGTTATCATGGCACTCCACATAGTTCACCGATTGAACCGGTTCCACCGCAAATTGCCGGAGCTGGCCTCCGTCATAGTTAATTCCCCCGGCCACGCCGCGCTTCACCCCGTCCTCGAAGCCGTCGCCGGCGCTAATAAAGCCTTTGCGGTCAAAGATAAAAATATCCCCTTTTACCGAGTCCCTCAGCCCGTCGTTAAACATACCGATGCCCGGCAGCTTCCCGGCGTTGTCCTGGTTGGCCCGACGCTCCTTGGGAAGCACCGTCTCCATCATCCAGCCTTCGCCGATCGTCAGGATCGTCGGATCGATCTCGTCCAACCGCCGGCGGATTTCATTCATCGTTTCGATGTCGATCAGTCCCATCAAATCAAAGCGGAACCCGTCAATATGGTATTCCCGCACCCAGTGCAGGATCGACTCAATCATATATTTTCTCATCATCGGCCGTTCCGAAGCGCACTCATTGCCGCAAAATGCCCCGTCCGAGAACGTCCGATCCGACTTGTACCGCAAATAATAACCCGGCACGAGCTTGGTGAAATGAATCAGATACCCGTCATAAACGTGATTGTATACTACATCCATAATCACTCGAAGTCCGCGAGCGTGCAGCGTTTGGATGAGACGTTTCAGCTCAAGGATCCGTGCGGCTGGGTTATACGGGTCCGTCGAGTAAGAGCCTTCCGGCACATTATAATTCTGAGGATCGTACCCCCAGTTGTAATGGGGTTCATCCAGGCGGCTTTCATCCACGCTTTCCTGCGAGTAATCAAAGATCGGCAGCAGTTGCACATGCGTCACGCCAAGTCCGGCAATATGGTCGAGCCCCGTTGGAATGCCGTTCGGCCCGCGAGTACCTTCCTCGGTTAAGCCGAGGAACTTCCCCTTTTCGCGGATGCCGCTTCTCGGGTGAATCGACAGATCTCGAACATGCAGCTCATAAATCACCGCATCCGTCGGCGAAGCCAGCGGAGGCTTCTGATCGTTCTCCCATCCTTCCGGATTGGTGCTGCGCAGGTCAAGGATCGCCGCTTTTTTCCCGTTCACGCCCACCGCTTTCGCGTAAGGATCAACTGCCTCGTTCCACTGCTCCCCAACCTTCACACGATACGTGTAGAATAACCCCCCGCAATCTTCCGGTACCGTTAAGGTCCACGTTCCTTGCACATCCCGCTTCATGGGCAGCTCATTTACCGGCGTCCCGTCCTCGGTTTCGTACAGAATGACTTTGGCTTCGGAGGCGGTGGGGGCCCACAAGCGAAAACGAGTTTGTTCCGGGGTATACACCGCTCCTAAATCATCACCATCGTATACATACAGCTCATCAAACTTCGCATCAAACACCGAGATTCCCCCGGTGACCGCCACATCTCCGTAATCGATGGTGCCGTGGAATTCTTTTTGTACTGACAACATCCTCACTCCAATCCCGTTAAATTCAGCAGCACGTGTTTCATTTGAAGTCCGAAGAATTTCGCCCGCACCAAGCAAGGGTTAAGAAGCTGAGCCCGGTGCAGACCATTTCTGTCCAACATCTTCTCCGCGCCGCCGAATCTCCGCACCTGCACGATGCATTTACCTCATCATATGGCCGCTTTTCCCGGAAACATTCCGCAAGCTGGTGGCAGGAACCTGTAATCATCTTCCCCATCAGGTGGTTTCAAATATTCATAGACAACGTGCGCCCTGTTGGTTCTCATTAGCCAATGCTTCTCTTTCCGTTCTCTGAAAAAAACATCTGCGTCCAATGTAGAACCTTTTTTGCGCCTAACGTAAACGTTTACTTTCCTGTATGTGCTGGATTATATCACCGGTGCTAAGACTTGGTCAATCGTTTGCACAAAAGGTGGAATTACACTTGCGGTCGCTTGGTTACCCCTTTACCGCTCCGGCCGTAATGCCAGCGATAAAGTACCGCTGCAGCAGCAGAAACAGTAAGATAATCGGGACAACAGCGATCAACGAACCTGCGAACACGATGCCCCATTGCGTCGTATATTGCCCTTGGAAATTGGCCAGGGCAATCGGTAACGTTCTTTTCAGTGGATCATTGATGATGGTTAGTGCCCAGGGGAACTCTTCCCACACGGTCAGCGCGTTAAAGATCGTGGCTGGAACAAATGCCGGCTTGGAGAGAGGCAAAATGATGGAAGCGAATAACGTCCAGGCGCCGCCCCCTTC
Source organism: Paenibacillus sp. p3-SID1389 (assembly GCF_025151705.1). Lineage (NCBI taxonomy): Bacteria > Bacillati > Bacillota > Bacilli > Caryophanales > Paenibacillaceae > Paenibacillus > Paenibacillus sp. p3-SID1389. The sequence goes on from NZ_JALXVO010000012.1 coordinate 44,302, forward strand.
CATCTCCACCGACTCATCAATGTCACGGGTTATGGAATCGAAAAAGCCTTTAAGCAAGAAAGTTGTAAACGGAATGGCACCTGCGGCGTAGACAACGATAAGCCCCCACCGTGAATCGAATAAACCCAACTGACGAATCAGGACAAACTGGGGAATCAGCAACGTCAAACTTGGGATGACCAAGCCTCCCATAATAATTGCAAAGCTTAGGCTTTTTCCCTTAAAGTCAAACCGCGAGTAGGCAAAGGCTAACATGGAAGACAGCAGAAAAATAAGCGCAAAGCTAGCCAAGGTCACCAGCAAGCTATTCAACAAATATAACGCGAAATTTTGACTTCCCCACGCTTCTCTAAAATTGGACCAGGTCATTTCCGAAGGCAAAAAGCGAGGCGGAAACTCAAATAACAGCGTCATGGGTTTGAGAGCGGTTAGCAGCATATACACTAAAGGGTAAATGGATATCAGTCCGCCCGCGACAAGCAGGGCGTAGATGCAAAATGTTTTCAGCGAGCGCATATGGTTCGCCCCCTATTCCTGTTTGTTCAGACGGAACTGCACAGCCGTTAATCCAGCAATGATCACCGCAAAGACATAGGATAACGCCGATGCGTAACCCAGATCATATTCGGAGAACGCCTTCTGATACATTCTCGTCAACATCACTTCGGTCTGATGCAACGGTCCGCCATTGGTAATGAGGTACACGGATGTAAACACATTAAACGCACCGATAATTAACATCATTTGGATAAAAAACGTCGTGTTTCGAATCGATGGCAGCGTGATATAACGGATCTGGTTCCACGCATTGCAGCCGTCTAAAGAAGCCGCTTCATATTGATCTTTGGGTACCCCTTGCAGCGCGGCCATGTAGATAACCATCGCCCAGCCAACCCCTTTCCAGATCCCAAGGGCTCCGATCACGATCAAGGCTTTTCCCGGTTCACTTAACCAACTGATCGTCCGGTCCGTCAGATGAAGGATACCCGTAATGGCATAATTCAAAAAGCCCTGATCGGCAAAAACGTATTTAAATATTAACGAGGCAACGACCCAAGACGTAATGACCGGCAAGAAGTAAAGCACCCGAAACGTCTTGGTACCGGGGCGATTCTGATAAAGTGCATAGGCGACCAGAAAACCCAAAATCATTTGGCCGGGTACAGAAATGATCCCGTAGATAAAAATATTTCGTATCGAAATCCAGAACACTTCATCCCCGAACACATGCTTATAGTTATCCCATCCCACAAATTCAAGATGATTTATGTTCGTGAGCCGAAAATCATAAAAGCTGTAGATCAAATTCCGGATCAACGGGTAGAGAATAAATAAGGCAAAAAATAAAAATCCGGGCAAAAAGAACAAGTATCCGGCTGCTCCTTTTTTTTTGCGCATGTCATGTTGACTCCTTCGTAAAAGGGAGCGCCTCCCGTACGGAAAACGCTCTCCTGATAATGGACTACTCCTTCAACAAAGCATCGATGGCACGGACTGCCGCATCCAGCTCCGTTTTTACATCCGCATCCGTCATGAAAATTTTACTCATCGCATCATTAATCACGCCGTCGATTTGCGGCCAAGCACTAACCGGCGGGCGAGCTTTAGCCGTCTTCAACTGTTCAAGAAACGGTGGATAATAATCGATCGCCTTGACATCGGCATTCTCCATTGAGGCGAGGTTAACCGGAATCTGTCCGATCTTGCCCATCTCGATCTGAGCCTCTTCCGACACCATGAACTTCACGAATTTCCAGGATTCCTCCTGCTTGTCTTTACTAAAGATCCCGATATCCTCTCCGCCCAACACCTGAATGGAGCCCGCCGATCCCGCCGGAAAAGAAGCCATTTCGACGTCGAAATCAGGGAATTGCGATTGGAACTGAGCCACCGCCCACGGGCCTTCCGCCATCATGGCATAGCTTCCGCTCGCATGACCTTCCGTAACCGCTACATCTCCCGGCTTAAATCCGGAAATTTGACCGGCGTTGTAGGCGTTTTTAAGTTTCGTCAAAATTTCTACCGAAGCTGGGCTATTCAAATAACCGTCAGCCGTTGTGAAGTCAGGCGAGAGTACATCCCCACCGTTGCTCCAAATCCACGGTAAGACGTTCCAGCCTTGAAGGGCCGGTTCACCGAATCCCCAGCTTTTTTCATACTTACTTTTGATTTTACCCAAAGCCTCAAAAAACTGTTCCGTGGTTTCAGGCGCTTGCTCTACACCGCTTTGCGACAGCATCTCCTTGTTCCAGAACAACACCTTGGTATTCGTATTGAGAGGAAGTCCGTAATAGTGATCGCCTACCTTCGCTGTAGACAGCGGGCCTTCCAGCAAGCTGCCGGCAACCTCGTCAAAATCTTCAAATGCGTCTAACTGTTGCAGCAACCCGCTTTTCTGGAACTCCGGCACCCAGATAATGTCCAACCGGGCTACGTCCGGCAAATCGCCAGCGCTGCCGCTGATCTGCAGCTTCTTATGCAGGTCTTCCCAAGTAAAGGCAACAGGGTTAACTTTAATCCCGGGATTCTCCTCCTCAAATTTCGGAATAAGCACCTCTTTTAACGTCTTCTCTTCCGGAGATGCAGTACTGTAGTGATGCCAGAACGTTATAGTGACCTCCTTGCCCGGCTTCGCATCCGAGCTTGTCCCGTTCGCCGTCTCTTGCTTCCCCTTGGAACCGCAGCCCGCCAAAACCAGGGTCACGGCGAGTAAAATCGGCAATAACTTGCTCCATTTATTTATCATAGATTGATCTCCTTAATTCTGTTTTTGGAAAAGAATCGTATCTCCGGGACCGATGAATTCAGGCAAGTTCCCGGTATCCTGCGAATGATCCATTGTATAAGCGCCAATCAAGTCAAACTGCTTCATCACGACGTCCAAAGCTTGCCGGTCCTGCGAAAAATTGATTAAAAGCACCGCTTCTTTGGTTTCGGTGTAGCGCCGAATGACGTAACACTCCGAGTCTTCCCGGTATCTAAGCTCCGTGTTGCCGTGCTGCAGTACCGGATCGGTTGTTTTACGCCGAATCCAGGTGCGGAACTCTCTTAACAACTGCGGTTCGGCCTCGACGAGCTGCCAAGGCATGCTCCCGCGGCAGCCTGGGTCATTCTCCCCGGTCATTCCCAGTTCGTCCCCGTAATAAACGGTAGGATTCCCCGGCAGGAAGAATTGAAGGGCCAGCAGTTGCTGTAGTTTGCTTTCATCCTTCCCGCAACGCGTCAAGATTCGTTCCGTGTCATGGCTTCCTAGCAGGTTAAACATTTGATTTAGTTCAGCCAAGGAATAACGATGGAGTAAACTCACAAGTCTGGAATGGAACTCCGCAAGCAGGATGGAACGATCCAGACAGTAATCGAACAGAATCGTTCGCAGCTCATAGTTCATCACGCTGTCCACGCCGCCAGACGCCATCAGGCGCTTGGCATCATCCCAGATTTCTGCAATAATGATAGCGTTAGGATTTAATTTCTTGACACAGGATTTCAGCTCCCGCAAAAAGCTGATTTCCACCTCATCTGCGACATCGATTCTCCAGCCGTCGATGCCCGTCTCCTTCTGCCAAAAGGAAACGATATCGTATACGTACTGCTGAACTTCGGGATTCGATGTCCGCAGCTTAGGCATCCATTGATAATAACCTACAGAATCGTAACCGTCTTCGCTTCGGTGAACCGGGTACCGGTTAATATAGAACCAATCTTTATATACCGAAGCTTCTCCTTTTTTCACGACGTCCTGAAAATATGGATGATAGAACCCGCAATGATTGATTACCAGGTCGAGAATCACCTTGATATCGCGTTCGTGGCATTTTTGGACAAGCTCTTGCAGATCTTGTACCGTCCCGAATTGCGGATCGATTTGAAAGTAATCCACGGTGTCATATTTGTGGTTCGACGTAGCCGCAAATATCGGATTTAAGTACAGCGCATTAATGCCAAGCCCGCTCAGGTAATCCAATTGCTTGATGATTCCTTGAAGATCACCTCCCATATAATTGTCCCGCGTTGGCACGCTCCCCCAAGGTTCCACAGATTCCGGATCATTCTCGGGATCACCGTTACAGAAACGTTCAGGGAAGATTTGATACCATACACGGTTCCCAATCCATTCCGGAGAGTTCACCATGTCGCGATCTCCCGCATAGGCATACGAATAGCTGCCTCTGGTTCCTTCCGTCTTACATAATCCCTCAGCACCCAGCCAGTAGGATTCCCCCTTTGCAGCAAACTCGAATTTATATTGAAGGTACCGAATGCGAGATTCCATACCCGTCAATATCGTGCGATAGTACTTAAATTCCCCCGATTCCGCCCATAACGTCATCGCTTGCTTCCGAATACCATACTCCGGCTTATATTTATTCCAATAGTTTAGCGTGACTTGATTCGCATCAGCAGGGAGCTTTAGGCGAACTTCCAATTCATTCAGAGAAATTAGGGTAGCATCTACTACCGGATCGTGATACAAATATTGGGTCATCAACTTATTACCTCATTATGTTTAGTTTGTTCGATCATTTACCGATTTGCGTTGGAATCGAGATAAACGGCGGTACCCCCGATTCTTTATTCATCCGCGAAAACAGCATTTGCGCCGCTTGCTTCCCCATCATTTCCAGATCGATTTCTACGAAATGCACCGGGTATTTCAAGTATTTGGACATCGGAAAGCTGTCAAATGTAGCTAAAGCCAGCTCGGCCAAGAGAGGATTACCGTTCTCCCAGTCCAAGATTTCGAAAAGCTGTTCATGCGTACAGCAGATCAGAGCATCGGGCCGTTGCGCTTCCGATCCAGAGCGAGGGGAATCGTAAAGCTTTTTCAAAAAATCGGCATGCTCGATCACTTGAGGTTCCAAGTGGTGTTGACGCATCGCTTCATGGTAGCCGTTCAGGCGATCACCCAGAAATTTGTCCCTCTTGGCGGCTGATCCGCCGGCATAAATCATGATGTTGCGACAGCCCAAATCGATTAGATGCTCGGTCAGAATCCGACCAGCCTGAACGTTATCGATATCTACCCAAGGTGCGTCCGCTTGCTTCAGCGTATTTTCGCCGGATACGACAAACGGCATGTCATGTTTGGTTAGCAATTCATAATTCCGCTCATTAAGCAGCGTATTGGGGATAATGACACCGTCAACCCGGCGCTCAACCACCACCCGCTCGAATGTTGATCTGCCGTTCTTCCCATCATGATCGCTCATCATCAGAAACATGTGATCGTGATTGTATACGACCTCTTCAATCCCTTGAAGGACTTTGTAAAAATACGGGTTAGCATAGGCCTGTTTATTGGTGTAATCAAAACAAAAGCCGACCGTAAACGTCTTCTTCGTCGCCAATCCGCGCGCAATGGAGTTGGGGACATAGTTATACTGCTTCATGATGTCTTCGACTTTCTTCCGAGTTTTCTCGGAAATGTTCCGATTCCCGTTGATCACCCGGGATACGGTCGCCTTGTTAACACCCGCCAAAATCGCAATTTCTTGAATAGTTATCTTAGACACGATTGATCTCTCCTTAATCTGCAACCGGTTGCATAACTCATTATACAAAACGCTTTCATTCTTGGCAAGCCTGGTTTTTTTAACGAACGAAGGCAAAAAAGTCGCTCAGGCATCTACTCTATCCTGAGCGACTTTTCTATTCCAAGATCTACAAGCTAAGCCGCCACTCCCCCGATATACTCCAAATCCTCCAGCATCAGATTCGCGAAGCTCTGCTTCATGGTTAATCCGCTTTGGACGCTGATCGTGATCTTCAGCGCCTTGAGCCTGATATCGCGCTCCAATGGAGTTTTGGCCTTTTGCAGTGTGGCGATCTGGGCTTGCAAGCTGGTTGCCGCCCCATTGGTTAAGAAGCAGCCGCGGTCTTTGCCCAAATCCACCAGCTCATTTAAATGGGCGATGTCGATGGTTACTTGGAATGTAAATTCCACCGACGCGGTATGTCCCGCTGCATCCGTTGCTTGGACCGTTAGCTTGTGCGTACCAACCGATAAAGAGAAGGGAACGATTTCGGCTACGCCCGTGATGCTGCGTCCGTCAAGCCGGTAAGCCGTTGATTTCGGCCCGCTGACCGCGTCATTTACGGCGATGTTGAAAGGAACACTTGGGGCAACTTGGAGCACTTGGTAATCCCCTGTAAACGTCACTTCTGGTGCCAGACGATCTACATTAATATACAGGGTATTCGGCGCTTCCTCGTTACCTGCCCGATCCACGGAGCGGTATTCGATCGTATACTTCCCGTCGTTTGACAGTGTAAAAGGCTCAGCATACTGAATCCACTCCCCGCCGTTCACCCGATACTCAGTCCGTTCCAAACCGCTGCCGCCTTGATCCTCTGCGTACAAAGCTACCGTGACTTCCATCGGATTATAAACGTCCGCCCCCTCAACCCCGGCGACATCGCGCTCCGTCACCGGAGCCGTTAAATCCGCCTCGGTCGCGCTTGGTACGACATGAGCCAAGGCAAGCGGCTTCAGCTGGTAGGTCCCTCGGTATACCGAGGCGATACCGCTGATATTCACGCGGGTACCTTCAGGGTACAGCGCCAAAAAGGAATCCATCGTCACTCCGGTTCTACCATCAAACCGTACTCGGGTCGAACTGCCGTCTTCGCGGACGGCATTAAATTCAAGAGAACCCGCCGGAGTCGCAGCAACGACATCCTGCACCACTACGTTGGTCAAGGTAATCATCTGTCCTTGATTCGCCTCCGTCACCGCATCCTGAACCTGCGGCTGCGGCAGCGGAGCTGTCCCCAGCTTCTCGATCAGCACCGGATTCTCCAGCTCAACTTCCCCGTTGTACAACGTACGGGTTGCGCTGATACGGATAAGGTCACCGGCATGATAACCCGCTGCTGTTTGGAAGACGTAAATGCCTCCCGTTTCATCCTGCAAATAGAAGCCTTGACCGCCAAACACACCCGGTTCGGAAGTAATCACCCCCTGAACCGTGACGACCGTCCCTTCCGCCGCCTCACGTGCTGCGGCAATTGTGCTCGACTCCGGCACCGGCGGATGATCGCCTGGCAACGGCTCGGCATCCACATTCGCGATCTCGACCTGCTTCGTGAGTTCATTCGCGCTGCCTTTTTTCAAACGTAAGTTAGCGCTTGAGGCCGTTACCCCCGGCTTCAGTTGCACGGTCAAATCCTTGGACGCATGCCCCAGGGCATCGCCCGTCAACGAAAACGCCGGGCTGTAATTGTAATCCGACCAGCTGCCGTCCGCACTCTTGAACCGGGCGATCTGTTCACCGCCGGCCAAGTAGATGCCTACCCGCAAATCGGACACCGTCTGTCCCGGCGTTAAGCCGTCTGCGGTCACGCGGATTTGGAATTCCTGCTGGCTTGGCAGCTGTGCTTGATGGACGAAGGCAAACGTTGGCTCCGTTTCCGGTGCTTGCGACGAGCCGTACGAACCCGGCTTAAACGTAGCCGGATCATACCATTTATATCCGGGGGCCGGCTGCGCCCACGGCTCTGGCTGCGGTTCGGTGGTGGCGGCCGGCTCCTCATCTGCGTCCAGCGCAGTTGGCGTATCCAGCACCAGTCCCGGCACCTGATCAAAAGAGGTGTAGCTCTCGTCATGCGCCAGCCATTTCACCGTTTGCACCAGGAACAAGCCGTCGTCCACTTCCTTGAAGCCGTCATAGGTCGTTTTCTTTTGGCCGTTTTCTTCCCGTACATACTTCGGGGTTGCGTCTTCAACCGGCGAAGAGTCACCGATAAAAGCGGCTTTACCGAGACCCAGCTTGGCGATCGCCGCATAAGGGCCTTCCGCCCGACCGCCGCCATTATAGACGCCTTCGTCAACGGCATTGCCCCATGCCGGAACGCCAGTCGGGACATAGACAAGCCCTTTGGCTTTGTTCGGATCGAGAATCGCTACGGTTGACCCGGCATGCATGGCGACAGCTTCCACTCCCGCCGTGATACCAAAAGATTGCGACGGGCTGACGATATCCGTTGCATTGACGTCGCCCAAGGCGTTATAGCGGAAGCGAACGCCAAAGTTGTCAGCTAACCAGTCGGAGCTGCTCACCCCATGCATCGCTGGAGAATTGGCCTCTTCAGCCGTCATCCCTTTGGCTGGATTTTCGTATGCCCCGCGGCGATAGCCGTTAAATACCTCTGAGGCGTCCCAGCGGTTCTTGTTACGGTCAGCATTATAATGGTCGGAGATGAAAAATACGGCGCCGCCATTTTCCACGTACTGCACCAAAGCCTCCTGCTCAGCCTCCTTAAACGGAATGTTCGCTTCAGGAATCATAAAGACGTCATAAGGCTCTAATGCCTCGTAGGTAATGGCCGTTTCCCCAAATGTATACGGCATCGGGCGTTCCAGCGACTCTACCGTAAAACCGGCCGCCCGCAGCCCATCGGCAAAGTCAGAAAACCCGCCATCGATAACCCAATCCGCTGCGCCGGCGGTTTGGCCGTGGGCGTTGTCAAACAGCACCTTTTTGCCGGTGCCGTCCGGAAGCTGCGGGATGTCGCCCGGATCCGGATCTTGACCAGGGTCCTCACCGGGATCCTCGCCAGGCTCTTCCCCCGGGTCTTCCCCATGATCGCCCGGCTGGTCCCATAATGAAATCGCGGTTACGCTTTTTAATCCCGCAAAATTGTTGTACGCCGCCAGCGACCCCGATACGATCACCGACTTCCCGATCAAATCCGGGTTGCTTTGAAGACCAAACTCCGCTCTGAAACTGGAAGGAATCTGTACGTCGATGAGCTTCGTCTTATCCTGTTCCCCGGCCGTATCGGCAATCAGGAAGTTAAAATCGTTGCCAAAGGGCGCTTCAAAGTCGGCAGTAAGCGATCCCGTCGCATGGCCCACAATGATGCCGGCCACTTCCACAGCTTCGCCGCTGTCCCCCTTGGCGATCGCTTCAGCGACGCTGAGCGGAGCGGCAGCGATCTGCAGCAAGGCCTCTCCGCTGTTCGATGCTGCGTTAAGCTGCGCGCCTGCCCCGGCCCGCGATACATCGACCGTTAAATCGGCAGGCTGGGCTGCCGCCTGTGGTGCCCATCCCGGCAGACCGGTTACGACCAATGCGCCGGCTAATAAGAAACCTAACCATTTCTTGCGCCAAGCGTTCGCCTTGCCCTTACCCATAAATCATCGATTCCTCCCCATGCGCTTGATTTTTATTGGACTACCTCCTCATCATACTTATTTTAAAATTGAACATTATTTCCTGTCGATTAAAATTATGTAAAATCAATCCGCCAAAGCATGAACATCAACGATTCACGAAGAACAAAAAACGGGCACTGCCCCCGTTTCAAGGACTGTACCCGTAATCTTATGTGCTCCTTACACTCCCGCTTTCTCGATCATTCCGCGGGCGATCCATACTCCGGCCGCTCCCGCCTGGGCTAAGCCGCGGGTAATCCCCGCGCCGTCACCGCCGCAGAACAAGCCGCTGATCTCCGTTTCCAGCGATTCGCTCAGCTTCGGACGGGCCGAATAGAACTTCGCCTCCACCCCGTAGAACAACGTATGCTCCGAAGCAATCCCCGGCGTCACTTTATCGAGCGCCTCGACCATCTCGATCAGGCTCTTCATCGTATTGTACGGCAATACCAGGCCGAGATCGCCCGGCACCGCTTCCTTGAGCGTTGGCTCCAGGAAGCCTTCGGCAATCCGCGCAGCTGTGGAGCGGCGTCCGCGCAGGATATCGCCGTATTTTTGCACGATGACCCCGCCGCTCGACAAATCGTTAGCCCGCTGACAAATTTCCCGCGCATACTCGTTTGGTTTATCAAACGGTTCGGTAAACCGATGCGATACGAGCAGCGCGAAGTTGGTATTCTGCGAACCAAGCGCCGGATCTTTGAAGGAATGACCGTTGGCCGCCATCACGCCGCTGTGGTTCTCGACGACGACATGTCCGGAAGGATTGCTGCAGAACGTGCGCACTCGCGTGCCAACCGATGTATTAAAAATAAACTTGCCCTCATACAAATGCTCGTTGATCTCCCGCATCACCACATCGGAAGTTTCCACACGAACGCCAACGTCCACCTGATTGTTCGTCATCTTCAGACGGCGTTTCTTAAGGATCTCGGTCAACCAAGCGGAACCGTCCCGGCCTGGAGCTACCATCACCAGATCGGCTTCGTACGTTTCGCCGTTCTTCAGTGTGATCCCGCGGACTTGGTGGCTTCCATCGATTTTTTCCGTGATCAGGTCTTCGACTTCTGCCTTGAACAGCATATCAATGCGCGTGTTGAGATATTCGTAGATCGATTTCAGGATTTCCAGATTCTGCTCGGTCCCCAGGTGCCGCACCTGCGCCCGCAACAGCTTGAGCCCGGCGGCGTATCCGCGTTGTTCGATCTGTCGGACCGCTTCCGTCATCGGATCGGTGATGGTGGTTGTCGCCCCGTGCTCCAAGTTGATCGCATCGACATATTTAATCAAATCCAGCACCTTGGACGGCGCGATATAATCGCTCAGCCAACCGCCGAATTCCGTCGTGATATTAAATTTCCCGTCGCTGTAGGCTCCGGCACCGCCAAATCCAGCCGTGATCGAGCAGGCCGGCAAGCATCCGGCAAACTCCTTGCGCCCGGCCGCAGGCGGGCAAAGCGTAATCTTCTCCTCCAAGATTGGGCAACGGCGGCGGTAGATATCATGCCCCTTGTCCACCAGAAGCACCTTCCAATGCGGCGCTTTCCGGGTCAGTTCGTAACAGGCGAAAATCCCGGCAGGGCCGGCTCCCACTACAATGACATCGTATTTGCTCATCTGTATCCTCCTGAGGTGATTATCATTCACATCATAAACCAAAAAATTCCTGACCTCTCATAGGTATGCGAATGCACCCTATTCGTAGTCAGGAATTTATGGTTCCTTGTAGAGACCCTCAATCCATATTATTGAGGATATACGAACTTGTTCTTTAATCTATGGACTTGTTTGTGTTTTGGAACAACCTGAGTATAAGCGGGATAAACGGATAAGTCAAGCCTAATTTAAATTTAATATTCGTGTTTTTTACCAAAACAAAAGAAAATAACGTGGATTTTTTCACAACGACTGCTAAAAACACGAACATTAACACCTAATCCGCCCCGCGAGCGGGTTCGCATGAACGGGAGAGTTTATTGTATAATAGTGATAAGATTCACGCCATTATATTAAATTATCGAGGAGTAGATGCATCGAATGGACAGTGACAGGTATTTGGTTTTAAATGTGGTTTTGGTCGTCATTCTTATCGCGTTAACGGCGTTTTTCGTCGCGGTAGAATTTGCGATCGTTCGGGTCCGGGGCAGCCGGGTCGACCAGTTTGTGGCGGAAGGACGGAAGGGTGCCGTCGCCGTCAAGCAGGTCACCTCCAACCTGGACGGATTTTTATCGGCTTGCCAGCTCGGAATTACGATCACCGCGCTGGGACTCGGATGGCTGGGTGAACCAACGGTGGAGCGCATGCTGCATCCATTGTTCCATAGCCTGAAAGTACCTGAGACTGTTGGCAGCGCGCTTTCGTTTATTATCGCGTTTGTCGTCATCACGTATTTTCACGTTGTTGTGGGTGAGTTGGCCCCTAAGACCGTGGCAATCCGCAAAGCCGAAGAAATTGCCATGATTACAGCCAAACCTTTGATTCTTTTTACGAAAGTCATGCGCCCTTTCATCTGGGCCCTAAACGGTTCGGCCAACCAGCTCGTGCGCTTGTTTGGCATTAAGCCGGCCTCCGAACATGAGGAAGCGCACTCGGAGGAAGAACTGCAGATCATCATTAACGAGAGCTTCGAAAGCGGCAAAATTAACCAAAGCGAATTTGGCTACGTGAATCGGATATTCGCATTTGATAATTTGCTCGCCAAGGAAATCATGGTACCTCGCACCGATATGGTGTGTTTATATACGGACAAGACGCGGCAGGAGAACTTGGAGATCATCCGGGAACAGCAATACACCCGTTTTCCGGTTGTTGATGGCAGCAAGGATAACGTCATCGGAATCGTAAATACGAAACAGTTCTTCTTGGCTTATGATCACAATCCAAATCTGGATTTTTCCGCTTTGCTGCAGCCGGTGATGGCCGTCTCCGAAGTAACTCCAGTGAATGAGTTGCTGAAGAAGATGCAGAAGGAAGGCACCCATATGGCGATCCTGATCGACGAATACGGAGGAACCGCTGGTCTGGTTACACTGGAGGATATTCTCGAGGAGCTTGTCGGGGAAATCCGCGACGAATTCGATAAAGAAGAGGAAGATCCGATCGTCCAGCTCGACGAATCGCATGTGGTTGCCCTCGGCACGGTGACGGTGAATCAGATCAACGAAGTGCTGCTAACCGACCTGAGCACGGAGGAAGTGGATACCATTGGCGGCTGGCTCTACGGCAGAAACCCGTCTATGGATGTCGGAGACACGCTGGAGCATGAGGATTTAACCTTCACATTGCTGGAGAAGGAACCGCATCGCTTTAAGAAACTCGAAATCGTCAAACACAGTTCCTAATGAAAAAAAGAACGCGAGCAAGCAGAGTAAATCTCTGCAGGCTCGCGTTTTTTGCGTCTAACCGCTAGGTCGATCCGGAGCACACCTGCTTCGCCTTACCGCGCAAGGCGCCGCCGCAGCTCCGCCACCTCCTCGTCTCCCGGCAGCTCTTCCCCATACCTCGTTTCATAGTACAGTTGGAGCAACGGATCAACTGCAGCTTCCAGCTTGATCTCTTCCACCAATTCCTTTGGGGTCAAATAGGGCTTGAGCGAGACCCCCCGCTGACGTTCCTTCCGCAAAAATAGTCGGTACAAAAAGCGGACGCGCTCTCGGTTATCCCTCATGTCCTCCCAACGTTCGGCTGGCTTCCCGGTACGCAGCAGGCGGGCGCCAATCCTGCGCCAGCCTTGCAGTGCCGATTCCCAAGTCAATAAACTCGTCTCCTCGTCGCGGTAAGCAGCTGGCTCCGGCGCGGCGCTTTCCCGGCGCAGCAAGTTGAGCAGGCGACTGATCGCTTTGCGCCAGTAACCCCCGGCGTTCTTATACAGCCAATACAGGACGAAGCCCAGCAGTGCCGCCAGGAGCAAGCCGCCAAACACATAAAACGCATAGTTCAAAATTTCCGACAGCAACCCCGGTTCCTGGGGTTCCGCTGGCAGCATCGGCTCCTGCGGCGGAGTTACCGCTTCCGGCTCTTCCGTCGGCGGAAGCACAGGCTCCTGCGGACGGGTTAACCAACGCACGATCGCTTGAAGCAATCTCCACAGCAGGCTGCCGATCCAGCGACCAACGCCGGCCGCCAGCAACAAAGCGGCAACAACGATCACGCCGACAAATAAGCGGTTATGGCGGCGGAGACCAGCAGGCAGCCGCTCTCCCGAGTCACCGGATTGCGAACTGTAGCACAGAAACTGATGGTTCGTCACGAACAGAGCCGTGGCCAAGTTGATAACGCCGGCCCAGGTGATGAGCGGGACCGTCGCTTGAAGCGCTTCGATTCGCGGGAAGAAGATTCCCGCTAAGAAATAGAGGCCAAGCCCAACCCAGTACAGCCGAAAATGGCGCTGGCGATTCCGAACCGTCAGCCCTTGCAGCGAGCAAAACACCCCGGCGGCAAACAGCGCCACCGTTTGCAACAGCGCAACGACGGTGGAGGCTAGCGCGGGCGTCTGGCCGGCCGATGCGGCGTTACCGAAGCCAAGCGCGCTCGCGCCCCCCGCCCAAGCGAAGGCGGCCGCGGTATACACCGCGCCAAAGGCGAGGGCCGCAGCCCCGCGCTGCCACAGCTTACGCAGCCGGGTGCCAAGCAGGACGCCGGCCAGCGAGAGCAACGGCAGCAGGCCAAGTCCCGCGACCGGAAGCTCCGGCGGCCGAAGGAACGACGCGAACAAGATCCATGCCGGCAGCAGCAGCACGTATTCCATCAGGCAGGTGAGGCCAAATCGCAGAGCCTGCACCAGGTAAGCGGATTCATTTTGATGCGGGTCTGCGTATTCGCCCTTGTCGTTCATCCCGTCATCCCTCCCGATATGTTCCTCCGATGGCCGGCTCCGGACCCTATTCCGACACCTATCCGAACGAAAAGCTCTCCTTCTTCTAGATTCATCATATCACAGAGGAGGGGGCTGCGGGCGTCGTTTATCCGAGGCTCCCCCCAAAAAAGAAGACCGATGGTTCACTGTAGTTGGTTCGCTGGATGAGCAGTGGATTTTTTCTCGCTTCCATTTCGAATTCCATCATCTCTACTAATCCATTATATAGCGAATATCGCGGCTCCCACCAGAGGATCTCCCGAACTTTGCCGTTATCAAGCACACTCTGGTCAATATCCCCCGGCTGGGCGGGACGGAATTGCGGCTGCACATGGCGGCCGGATATCTCCGATAAGACCCCCAACGCCTCCAGAATAGAGATACCGCGCCCGCTGCTGACATTTATAATCTGACTGCCCGCGCATCGCAGCGCCTGCACGTTCGCCTCTGCGATATCCTTCACATAGACGAAATCCCGCGTCTGCGAGCCATCTCCGTACACCTCCAGAGGAAGGCCCGCAATCAGTCGTTCGACGAACGCGGTCAGCACGCCATCCTCACCGGTACGCCGCTCCCGTATCCCATAAACATTGGCATACCGAAGGATCGAATACTCCAGCCCGTAGCGCTCGCTAAACGATTGGATATACATCTCGGAAACCCGTTTCGACACACCGTAAAAAGACAAAGGCTCCGGTCGTTGCGACTCTTTGATCGGCAAATGGTCTGGATTCCCGTACACTGCGGCCGATGACGCAAAGACAATCCGCCGCACTCCGAAACGAATGCATTGCTCCAGCAGTTGGATCGTCCCCAGGATATTCGTCTCGGCGTCGGCCGTTGGGTTTTGCAAGGAGCGACGGACACTGGTTTGGGCTGCAAGGTGAATAACGGCATCCGGTCGTTCCTCGGCAAAGATCAACTCCAATTCATCGGACATAATGTCCGTCGCGTAGTATGTAACCAACTCGTCTTTTTTCCTTAGATTCCCGGGCAACCCGGTATCGACCACCACCACCTGCTCCCCCTCTTCCACCAGCCGCTTGACTGTGTGGCGCCCAATAA
Organism: Paenibacillus sp. p3-SID1389; assembly: GCF_025151705.1. Taxonomy (NCBI): domain Bacteria; kingdom Bacillati; phylum Bacillota; class Bacilli; order Caryophanales; family Paenibacillaceae; genus Paenibacillus; species Paenibacillus sp. p3-SID1389. The sequence goes on from NZ_JALXVO010000012.1 coordinate 59,380, forward strand.
ACCCCGCTCCCCCCGTGACTAGCACTTTCATCGGCTTGACTCCCCTATTCCCTAAAAAAATATCGGCATTCGCCCCATTTCCACCACCTTATGTAGGTCTAGTCCGAAATAGACTTGGTAAAATGCTGGAATTTCGTCATTTTTGCACGCATTCGCGCACTCTGACGCTGGCTTGGCAGATTCCTTCATTCCGAGCATACGGTTCAGATTCCACGAATATACTGCTATGAAACCCTTTCACGAGATCTACTCGAATCGCTAGAGACGGAGTGGAGAAACGAATGAAATTCAAAATCCCCAAAAAAGTGGCAATCCCGGTAATTCTTCTGCTCCTTGCGGCTTTCGGACTGCTGACCGCCTATTTGAAATACGAGCCTTCACGGCATTTTCGGGGCACCGAGATCCCGGTATTGGCTACGCCGGAGCGTACCGGTGGAGATGTACTGTCGGATACGGAGGAAGGCATCGGCGACGAAGCTTCAAGCTCTGGGCAAACTGGTGTTATTGATAATGGAACGGCAGGAAAATCCGGTGCGGCCCCTTCGTCAGAGGAGATTCGCGGAGCCCGGGGCAGCTTTAACCTGCTGCTGCTCGCCACTGACGCTCGGGCAGAGGAAGCTTCGCGCACCGATGTGCTGTTGCTCGCCCACGTCAATCCGGAGGACAATACCGTCAACCTTGTATCCATTCCGCGCGATACCCAGGTCAACCTTCCCGGCATTGGACTGACCAAGATCAACCATGCCCATGCCATGGCGGAAGCCCGCGGCAAAGGCAGCCACGCCGGCACCCTCGCCGCAATTCAGGCCGTCAGTAATTTATGCCGCTGCACCATCAACTATTACGTCAAAACCAACTTCAGCGGGTTTGAGCATTTCGTGGATACGATCGGCGGCATCGACGTTAAATTGGAGGCTCCCGTTAAGCTGACCTACAATTATCGGACTTTGCCTGCAGGAGAACAGCACTGGAACGGCGAAACGGCTCTCGATTTCGTCCGCGAGCGCAAATCGCTGGAAGACGGCGACAACGCCCGGCAGCGAAATCAGGCGCTGGTCGTGCAGGCGATTGCCCGCAGGCTGCTCGTTCCGGATAACCTGACCCTTCTGCCCGAGCTGATCCGGCAAGTGAAGGAAGACATTTTGGACACCAATCTGACCGATGCCGATATGCTGAGCTTGGCCTGGATGGTTCGCAGCATTGATCCCGAGGAGATGTATTTTGTGCAGTTTCCGGGGAGCAACGGCAAAGCGAAGGACCCGTTGGTCGGCGCTGAGCTGTACTACTGGATTCCGAGTATGACGGCCTGGTCCGAGATGTCCCGTCAGCTTCTGGGGGATGAGCCCAATGAGTAAAAAATCTCCCTGGCCACATCCAAACGGCCCGGTTCGCCCGAAGCGAGGCGGCGGTGATCCGCGCCGGCGTCAGAGCCGGTGGCTGCTCCTTGCACTGTTGATTTTGAGCTTGAGTTGGGCCTTGCTGCTGCGTTGGGAGGCGAACTCCCCCTTCCCCGCTCCCACCTTCAACATAAAGGAGGCCGGCGCCAAAGGCGACGGCCTCACAGATGATACGGCTGTTTTTTTGCGCGTGCTTCGGCAAGCGGCGGCCACCGGTCATAACACGACCGTCCTCGTCCCCCCTGGCACGTATCTGCTCGCTCTGGACGAGCCGCTGCCGATCCGCAGCGGCGTCACCCTCCGCGGGCTGGGCCGGCCTGTCCTGAAATTCTGTGCGATCAGCGGAGCCCGATACGGCTTTGAGGCCGTCTCCGTCCAGGGGCGCAAGGTCCGCATCGACGGCATCGTGATCGACGGCGGTTCACGGCTGACCCGCGGGATCGGCGTGCATAGCGGATCATCGAACGTGCAAATTGTGAACAGTACGATCCAGAATTTGAACCAGCCGGCCGATCCGCAGCACCCGTTGTCCACTACCGTCGTCGCCGGCATTATGATCTACGGCAACACTCTGGACATCAATATCCTCGGCTGCACGATCACCGGAATCTCCGCGCGAGAAACCGCCCCCGTCGCACGGGGGATTATGGCCTGGAGCGAACCGGGGCGCACGATCGCCCGCCGCGTCAGCATTACAGGCAACCTGATTTCTTATATTACCCCGCGAGAGGATGCGGACGGAATCTATTTTGATCAGCCGCCTGCTTCTTCGCCGCGATCGGATTCTGTCATCTCCGGGAACATCCTCCACCACACCGCCAAACGCGGCATCAAAATCTCCGCCCCAGGCGTTGTCGTCAAAAATAACCGGATCCTCAACTCCTACTCCGGAGATAACCGCTATCTCGTTACGCCCAAGGACCCGCTGCCGCAGGACATGTACTCTGCCATATCCGTATATGCCGGCGATGTAACCGTCTCCGACAATACCATCGGGGGAAGCGGCAGCTTCTATGCTGCGATTGAGGCCAACGTTGGCTCGGCTGGCGGCGTCGTCATTGAACGCAACGTCATCGAAAGCGGCGAAGGCCAGCCCTTCCCCGATTCAAGCGGGATCCGCCTCGACCAAATCGGCAGCTTCCACATTGCCGATAACGTAATTACCGGCGCGGAAACCCCTATCCGCTTGTCGGAGCAAGCTAGGGCAGCGCTGGCATCGGGAGCAGGAACGCTGGCGGACAATACGGCCAAGTAATTCATTAGATTTGGAGGCCGGTGGAGGCATTTTCGCTATCCTTTCCCGCTGCCGTGGACGTTGCCGCTGCGCCTGCCTCCACGCCTTTGGCTTGCTCCCGTTGAAGCACGACCCGGATCGTCTGGAACAGGATCTTCAGATCGAGCAGCAGCGAATATCTTTTGATGTACATCAAGTCGTAACGCAGCTTGTCGGACGGTGTGGTGGCATACCCTGCCATCACTTGGGCATATCCCGTTAACCCCGGCTTCACCATCAGCCGATACGTGTAATGCGGCAGTTCCTCTTTAAACCGGTTAATAAAAAACGCCCGCTCCGGCCGCGGCCCTACCAAGCTCATATGACCAAGCAGCACGTTGAACAGCTGCGGCAGCTCGTCGATCCGGGTGGCGCGCATCCACTGGCCCAGCCGGGTCACCCGGGCATCGTTCCGCCCGGCCAGCACCGGGCCGGTTGCGGCTTCTGCTCCATCCACCATGCTGCGGAACTTGTACAACGAGAACGGCTTTTCATGCAGCCCGATGCGCTCCTGAACATACAGCGCCTTCCCTCGCGACGTCAGCGGGATGAGGAGGAACATCGCAAGCATCACGGGGGATGCGGCAAGCAGCAAAACCGAAAATACCGTCAGATCAAAAAGGCGCTTGAACAGGCGCTCCGGCAGCGTCAACTGCGGCGGTATCAGCGAATACACCAGCAAATCGCCAATTTGTTGCGGCTCGGCATCGGCGAGATACAGCTCGTAAAAATCGGGAACGATGACCACTTCCATATTTCTTTTCCCTGCGGCCTGAACCCATGCTGCCTTCGTTTCGGGAGTCAACCCTGGACCGATGAGCAACGTCTCCATCCCTTCCCATGCCTGCTCCGGCAGTGCTTCGCCCGCCTCTCCACTGTCCGCGCGTACAATCCGCTCAACGCGGAACCAGGGCTTGCCCTGTTCCAACATGCCGCGCAGCGCTTCTTCACCAGGAGCTTCAGCGCTGACCACGGCCAACGTCTTTTTGCGGGTAAATCCTTTGCTCTGGATGTAAAACAACAGCAACCGAAGGCCAAACGATAACAGCAACTGGGCGGCAAATGTAAAGAGCAACAGACGCGGAGGCAAGCTCAACCATTTGCTCGCATAGCTGAACACGATCAGCTCCGCGGCGACGAATAACTGGGCCAGCAGTAAATTCCATAGAAATTGCGCCGGCTTCCGCCGTCCTGCCAAATCGTATAAGTTAAAAAAATAATACGTCATCACCGTTAACATCCCTAACCATGGGGCGCTACCGAATGATGAATCCCCCAGCACACCGGGCTGGCTCCAGCTCCCTTGCGGCAGCAGTCCGGCAGCAAGCCAGTAGCTGGCATATATCGCCAGCAGATCAAGAAGGAGAAGCACCGCCTTCATCCCATTATTCCGAAACAGCTTGATCATAAATCCCTTCCCCCTCCGCGTCTTCCAAGCGCGGCTGATCCTCCCAAGCTTCTGCCCGCTTGTGCACCCCAAGCTGCGTATACATCGCCGCCACGTCGCGGCGAATTTGCTCCAAATCGTACAGCCGCGCCAGCTTGCGGCCGTACTCGCCCATGCGCTGCCGCAGCCCGGCGTCCTGCTGCAGCCGCTCGAGCGCCTCGGCGGTGGCCTGCACGTCCCCAACCGGAACGAGGTAGCCGTTGCGGCCGGGGGCGACGAGATCGCGGCTGCCGCGCACCGCCGTGGCCACCAACGGCTTGCCGGCGGCCAGCCCCTCCAGCAGCGCCTTGGGCAGGCCCTCACGCCGCGACGCGAGCGCCAGGACGTCCGCTGCTTGCAGCAGCTGCGGCACGTCGCGGCGATAGCCGAGGAAGCGCACGGCCTCTGCCACGCCGGACTCCGCGGCGAGCTGCCGATACCGCGCTTCCTCCCGGCCAACCCCGGCCAGCAGCAGCACGGCCGGGACGCCTCGGCGCCGAAGCTCCGCGATCGCTTCAATCAGCTGCGCTTGATTTTTGTTGCGGTTCAGCTCCGCAATGCAGAGCACGGCGAAATCGTCCGGGGCTAAGCCCAACTCGCGGCGTTGCTGCTCGCGATTTCCATCCCCCAAGGCCGCGTCCGAATATAAAGTCAGATCTGCGCCAACCCCGGGGACGTAGACGCTGCGGCCACGCACCGGAAAGGCGGCCGCCCGCCGGGCATCCTCCCGGTTGATCGTCACGAGAATATCGGTCCACCGGGATAAGAGCCGCTCCAGCGGGTAATACAACAGCCAGTTCAACCAAGGAGCTCCGGTATAAAAATGAAAACCGTGGGCGGTGTAAACGACTTTAGGATACGGACGGCCTGCCATTAAGGCGGCCACCCGGCAGACCACACTTGCGTTGGGCGTATGCACATGAATCAGGTCATATCGCTCCCGTTTGAGCCAGTCCACGAGCTCCCGCAAGGCTCGAACGTTCCCGGGGGCCAGTGGATTGCGGCTAAACGGCAGGTCCCGGCACGTAAACCCGGCGGCGTCCACCTCTTCCCGGCCGTGATCCGGGGCGGCGTAGGCATGAACGGTAAACCCGGCAGCCCGCAGATCGCGCATAAAAGGCAGATGGAACGCCGCCAAATGGGCGTATACCGTTGCGATATAAGCGGCTTTTCGCGTTTGCGTCATCCTTTATGCGCCTCCTTGGACAACATTCGGGCAGAAGGCAGCTTCCGGCCGGATGCCTGCTCGTAAAGCTCAATCCATTTCCCGGTGACACGGGAAATGTCATAATGGGCCGCAGCGTGTTCCCAACCGCGCTGCCCCATGGCTCGCCGCTCCTCCGGCGGCAGGGCCGTCACCTGCTCCATCGCACGAGCCAGCGCGGCCGGCTCCGCCGCCGGTACCAGGTGGCCATTTACGCCGTCCAGCACCACCTCGGCATTGCCGCCTACGGCGGTAGCAACGATCGGCAGCCGGCTGGCGCAAGCCTCCAGCAGTACGATCGGCAACCCTTCCCATTTCGAGGACAGGACAAATCCATCAGCGGCTTGCATCAGGGCCGGCATGTCCGTACGAATGCCGAGGATGCGCACGTATGCCGATAAACCCAGCTCCGCCGCCAGCTGTTCGATCCGCGGCCGTTCCGGTCCGATTCCGGCGATCCACAGCACGCTGTTCGCAAAGCGCTGCCGCGCTTCGGCATAGGCTAGCAGCATAGCCGGGTAATCCTTCTCCGGGACGAAACGTCCGGCAGCCAGCCAGACAAACGGCTCCTGCGGAAGCCCCGCGCTCTCCACAACGGCTTGTTCACCTTCTCCACCTGTTCCGGCCCGGACTTCCTCCCCGCGTTCCTCCGCCTCACATGCGCCCCCTTGCTCCACCCCCAGCTCTGCCCGCAACTGCCGGCGTTGTCGGGGATCCTCGGCGAAGCGGCTGAGATCGATGCCATTTTCCATCAACCGGGTTTTACGGGCTGGCGCGATTCTGCGCTCAGTATATATGCGCACCGCTTCCTGGCTGACATTGGTCAGCAGGTCCCCCAGCGGATCGGTAAGCCGGTACAGCAGCTCCCGCCGCCAGCCCCCTTCGTTGACGTTGTGGGCAGTGCAGACCAAAAACGGAATGCGCACAAACAACCGCGTGACACGCGCCAAAATATTCGCATGCACCAGATGGCTATGGACCACATCGGGCCGCATCCGCCGAATCAAGCTGGTAAGCCGGCAGATCGCCCGAGGGTCCGGTACCCCTTTTTTCATGCCGAGGCTGACAACTTCAATCCCCAGCTCCTTAAGCTCCTCCAAGTACGCCACCGGCGGTATCATCGTCACCAGACGGACCTCGCAGTCTCTGGCCCGCAGTTCGCGGCACAGCAGCAGCACTTGGTTTTCCGCTCCCGCATAATCAAATCCGGTGATCACAAATAAGAGCTTCACGTTGGATCCCCACTCCTTCCCGTTGCTTGACCGGCAGCAGCGCCAATCCTGTCACGGCCATCACCACGTATTCGTAGTTGTAACCAAAGTCCCCGCTGAGCAGGGAGTAACCCACCGACTGAACCAGCAGGATGGCCAGCACCGGCGTACGTTGGCAAGCCGCCCCTAAAGAGAACAGCAGGGCGAATGTCCATAATGTTAACCCCACAAATCCCCCTTCAGCTGCGATTTCCAGCACCAGATTATGCGGAAAATCCCGGGCTAAGGGAGGTGTGACGCTGCCTAGCCCGGCCCCGAGAAACGGAGTGGACTCCAGCTTCTCCAAGGCCCTTGTCTGCAAGTCCAACCGGCCGATATAGTTATCGTCGCCCTGCAGCTGATTTCGGTCGAACAGGACCATAAACCGGCTGTTTTCCACCCAATCCTCCAATTGCTCCGCATAAGCCGATGCGACTCCACCCGCTACGATCGCCAGAAACAGCAGCGGCACAGTGAAACGCGACAGTTTCCTTAACTTCCGCACCCGGAATTGACGGATGAACCATACGCCCAAATACAGCGCGTTGGCGAGCAGAAAAGCCGCCAGCGGCCCCCGAGACTGCGTGGCCAGCGCCGAAGCCAGCGTGACGCCCAGCGACAGAAGCCTGAGCGGCAGCGGAATCCGCGGCGCCCAAAGGCATACCGTTGCCGTAATCAGCGATGTCCGGGCGTTAAAGATCGGATTTCCGCCAGGAAGCGTTAACCGTCCGGGATATTCTTCGTTGTACTCGCCTAGCAGCAGATGCAACACCGCGTAAGCCAAGCCGGCCCAGGCGACGATGCTCCAGGAAAACCGGCCGTATTTTCGATAGACGAGATAGATATACAGCGCCGGAACAACGCCATGCGCCAACAGAATAACTTCCTTCATGAATCCGTTGGATTCAGCCGGAGCCCAGGTCAGCGAGATGAGGGCATAGCCGAGAAAAATCGCCCAAAGCCAAATCCCTTGATCCCGCAGCGTCTCCAGGACAATTAACGGTTTAAGCAGCAGAGCGGCACCCACCGGCAGCAGCGGCGCTCCAACTAACAGGATTAACGATTCCCCGGGAACGGCCAGCTTGTAGAAGTAGGCAAAGAAATCGAAATAGATGCAAAACGCAAACAGGTAGGCGGCGTCCACTTTCATTATTAATGACAACAGGCACTGAAGGTTAAAAAATATGACGGCCACAACCAGCAATCCGATCCATATCAGACTGGTCTCGACCATCCTCAGCCCCCTCCTTCCTGCCGCCCAGCAATCCGCCGCATATAAGCCACCCGCGCCGCCTCTTTAAAGGCGACGTCCAAGTGACGCACCTGCTCCCGTTCCACCCGCCGCCCCCGCCATTCGCGGACAAAGCGTTCAATCTCAGAGAGATGGCGGATCACGTTCGCCGGCTCGCCCGGCAGTTGGAGAAAGATGGGGACCGGCTCCGGAAAATCCGTCTCCCGGTAGGCCGCGATCACCGGCAGGCCGTTGGCCAAATATTCGCGGACCTTCAGCGGCGAGGCTTCCTTCATGCCTTTGCGATACAGCGCCAGCGTTCCGATGGCGATATCGGCCTGATCGAGCAGCGGCTGATAACGATCACGTGTCAACTGGCCGTGAAACGCCATGTTCGCCGGCACCTGCAGGCCAGCCTCCTCCAGCTCGCCGCGCTCCGGACCGATGATGTCAAACTGCCAGTCCGACTTAACGGCGGCCAGCCGGGCGATCTCGTCCAAGCCCTGCCAGGCTTGGCCCGGCGAACTGATAAACACAAACCGCACTGGATCAGAGTCCGAGTGATTCGCCGCATCCTCCACAGCGGTTGCTCCAAACTGATCCAACGGGATACCGTTGCCGATCACCACATAATCGTTCTTCACGTACCGCCGGAAGCTCGCTGTTTCAGCCAACTCCCCGCTGACGAACACAAATCCTCCGGCGGCTCTCAAGACGAAGCGGCGCGTCAGCAAGTGATACATGCGGCGGAGCCCAAGCCCGCCGCTTTCCAACTCCAGCTCCGCAAGATCATCCGTGTTAATCTCCAGCACGGACGGGTGATCCCGGAGCAGCCGAGGCAAGGAGGGATAATACAAATCATAGCGGTGGTAGATGACGTCCGGCTTCCAGGCGCGCACTCGGGCAGTTAACGCTTTAAATCGGGGGGCCCGGCCCAACCTGCCGCGATACGTTACGCGAAAGACAGGCAGCCCGCAGCTTTCCGCTTCCGTCCAAGCCGCGGCCGTATCCCGGCTGAACAGAAACAGCGCCGTTTCATGGCCTAGCGCTTGCCAGGTTCGTGCTTGGCTGATGATTTTTTTGAATACGCCGCTCTCCGGCCCTTCGTTCCAATGAATCAAATAGGCGATTCTCACGCATTCTCCCCCTTACGGCTGCGTTGACCCGAGCAGCTCCAGTACCACCTTGCGGTAAAGCCAGCGATCCGACGATTTCACGAGCTGGCTGTTGTGCCACAGCAGCGTGAAGTCGCCATTGTACTTCCGGCATTCCAGGTATAGCCAGCGGATCGTTTCATAGGCTTGTTCGAGGGTGAGCCCCATATACTCTGGGTGCAGGATGGTTTGGTCCATCACGATGAGTGGACGCTCACGCAATGCCAGCTCCCGCCGGGTCTTTAGATTAAACACCGGAAATTCATAACAAACCCCGCAGCGGAAGCCCGCCTGGTCCGCATATCCAAGCGTGCCGTCATAGTCCAGTCCGGCATCCTCCCAGAATTGCCATGTGTCCGGCGCCTGCCAGCGCAAATAGTGCTGGCGCCCGCCCCAAGCCACCTGATGAATGCCACCAGCTTCAGCAATTTCCCGCAGCTTCTCAAATTGTCTGCGGGTCCGTGCGGGATTCAAAAACGTATAGTACCCCGGATGCAGCCCGATCTCATGCCCCCGGGCATGGATTTCCTGCAGAAGCTGCTGGATCGCCGGGTCGTCGATGGAATAGTTGCCGTCAATCCCGGATTTGTCTTGATGCTCCTCGGTGATGAAATAAAAGGCGCTGCGCAGCCCGGCTTGTTCGCTTAGCTCCATCAACCAGCCAAACGTGTTGAACGGATCCTGGTCCAGTGCTCGTCGGGATCGAAGAAGCACCCCGGCTTTCTTACGGGCCGAATCAAGATCCCGGCGGCGAACAGCGTCCATCATCACTTCGCGGATCATCCGCAGTCGGCTGCGGCCGTAAACGTAGAACGGATAATCCACGTCATGACTCAGGTAAATCGCCGCCTCTCGCTTCCTGCGGGCCAGCTCCGGCCACAGCCCGTGCAGCAGTTCCCACAACAGCTCCACGTATTCATTGACGATCGGGCGATGCAGGAAGGACTCGCGCCAGGCGAGAGAACGGTATCCCGGAAACCGGCCGTGCCCGTCTCGCTCCTGGACCGCAATCTCTTCATACCTCGTCAGCATAAACAAACAGCTGCCGAACACATCCACGCCAAGATAGCAGCCTTCCTCGCCCTCTTCGTTTAACGGCTCGATGTAAGCGCCTGTCCGTCCTTTTTTGCCATAGATAACCGGCAGCAGTTCTTCCCCCGTTCCTCTTGTTGGTTTCTTGAACCGATCCAGCGGCAGCTTCGGCAAGGAAGCGGAGGTCAGCCATATCCGGTCGGGCGTCTTCAGAAGCACGTCCGGCATGCGGAGGAGTCTGCTAGAGGCTGCCTCCCCCTCTCGTTCTGCAGCCGTTCCCGATGCCCAGGTCAATTCAACATGCTCTCCGTCCCGGTAAATGATGGTATAGTCCAGACCAAGGAACTCGCCCAAAATCACGCGGTAGATGTATTCTCTCTCGGCCGCCCTTGCTGGAGGCGAATAAATCGTCAGCATCCCGTTAACCTCGCTCCTTGCCCAGTAGTGATCTGTCCGCAGCAGCTTCGGCTGCAATGATTTCAACGGTTTCTAGCGTATCCTCCGCCTTGTCCTCTGCCCCCCGGTACTTCCGCACCGAATGCCACGACAGCCCCAGATGCAGCGCGTACCCCAACGTAGATGCAGCGCTGAACAGCCCGATGGCCATTTCGGCCGACTGGTGCGTATGCCAGGCGAAATACAAAGAGCCCAAAATGAGCACCGTCCGAATGATCTCCCGGTACAAATGCAGATCCTGCCGTTCCATCACGTCGATCGTGGATCCAACGGAATTGGCGACAAACTGACTTAAGTACATCATCGAGAGAATGCGGATAAAGCTGCCTGACCGGGCCCACTCTTCGCCAAACAGGAACGAGAATAGGTAGGGACCTACCCCAACGATGATAAAAATAACCAAGGCGCCGAACAGAAAGACGTTGCGTACCGTTTTGCGGAATAAGGGATACAGTTTGTGGGGATGGTTGATCATGGAGTCGGCGGATTCCGCCAAGTACACGTTGCGAACGGAGGTCATGATCAGCGTCATCGGTGAGCCGAGAATCCGCTGGCAAAGCGCGAACCAGCCGGCCACCTGCGGGCCGTAGAACGAAGCGAGCAGGATGGTAGGTACGTAGAGGACAACGCTGTTCAGCAGCCCGGCGGCCATCGACAGGAACGGAAACCGCCGGTATCGGTAGGCGCTCTCCTTCAAGTCAGCCCAATCCGAGGTGATGGCCTGGCTTTTGACATCTCGGCGCCAGAGCTTCCACTGCGGCAGCAATCCGCCAAATCGGCCGATGATATCCCCAATGATCAGCCCTAACGGCCCGAGGTGGAACAAGCTCAAACCAATCTGCGAGGATACTTGGCTCAGGCTTTGCGTATATTTCGTTCGCGCCAGCTGCTTAAAGTATTTTTTGCGGATCGACCAGTAGTTCAGGATTTGATAGAACCCGGCTCCGAACAAGCTGACGATAAAGAACAGATAATAGTGCGTCAAATAAGATTCGTGCAGCCAAGCCGACAGCGGTTCCTCCAGGATATGAATCCCGATGCCGCTGGCAATGCTGACCCCGATACAGATGCGCAGGGACAGACTGAGCACGTTGGAGGCGGTACGGTCGTCTTCCGGCAGCGTAATGGCATTTTCGTAGGAGAACGAAATCACCATCAGCAAGATCCCGATAATCGACAGGTACATCGAGTACGTCCCGTATTCAGTTGGCGAGTAAAGGCGCGTCAACACCGGCAGCGTCGCCATCACGATCACCTGGCTGACAACCGTTCCGCTGGCCAGCACGGCTACGTTCTTCAGGAACCCGTCGTTCTTGAGTTTCCACAGCAGGGCGGGCACGTTTTGGAGCCGCAGCAGTTCCCCAAGCTGTCTAAGATGGCGGATAAATTGGAAGTTAAATTTTCTTATCATGTTTGGCATAATCGTCCTTTGAAAAATAAATTAGCCCATCAGCCTGCGAACCTGCCCGGCAATGTGTTCCTGCACTTCTGCGCTGATTTGCGGCCAAATCGGCAGCGACAACACCTCTTGCGACAGCTGCTCCGCCAACGGAAAGACCAGGTTGTGGCCTACGTAGACAGGAAGCCGATGGAGCGGCAGCGGGTAATACACGTAACTGCTGATTCCGGCTTCAGCCAGTCCTGCCTGGAGGGCGTCCCGCCGTCCGTTCAGCACCCTCACCGTATATTGATGGAACACCTGCTTGTCGCCGGACGGAACCTCGCCTGGAAGCACCAGCCCGGGGATGTCCTGCAGCAGCTCGCGGTAACGCGCGGCAGCCTGCCGGCGGCCCTCGTTCCATGTCTCAATATAGGGCAGCTTCACCCGCAGGATCGCCGCCTGGATCTCATCCAGCCGGGAATTAAAGCCCACCCGCTCGTTGTAATATTTGCGCTTCGAGCCGTGCGTCCGGAGCATGGCTGCGGCTTCGGCCAACCCAGGGTCGTCCGTAACCAGAAGGCCGCCGTCCCCGTAGGCTCCCAGGTTCTTGGATGGGAAGAAGGAGTAGCATCCCATATCTCCAATCGTCCCGGCCTTCCGCCCTCCCGTCTCAGCGCCAAACGCCTGAGCCGTATCCTCAATGACGATCAGCCCGCAGCGCCTAGCCAGCAGCATCAATCGTTCCATATCCAGCGGGCGGCCAAACAGGTGCACAGGGATGATCGCCTTGGTGCGCGGCGTGATGGCCGCCTCCAGGCTATCCAGATCCAGGTTATACGTCAGCGGATCCACATCGACGAATACCGGCTCTGCCCCTACGCGACTGATCGCCTCCGCCGTAGCGAAAAACGTAAACGGAGTCGTAATCACCTCGTCTCCGTGGCCGATCCCGGCAGCAAGCAACGCGATCACCAGCGCGTCCGTACCGGAGTTCAGCGTGATCGCATGCTTTGTCCCCAGGTACTCGGCAAGCTCCTGTTCCAGCCGCTTGACCTCGCTGCCCATAATAAACGCCGCTTCGTCCAGCACTTTTTCGATCGCCTGCATCAGCTGCGGCTTCAGCTCTGCAACCTCCCGCTTCAGATCCAGCAAGGGGATGGCTGCTTGCTTTCCTTGAGCTGTGGCGATGCTGCCCGCTTCCTTCGGGCTTCCCGCAGCACCGCTCGCTTGTTGCCCGGTTTGTAATGGTTCCATACCCGCTCACCCTTCCTTTATGATCGCTACGGCATCCTGCTCCAGCTGGTATTCCCGGCCGCAGTCGCCGCACCGTCCAATCCCGCCGCTAAAGCCCAGCGTTTTGCCGCAGCGGCACACCCAGCCGATACGCCGGCCAGGCACTCCCGCAATCAGCGCATAGGGCGGCACATCGCGGGTGACGACGGCCCCCGCCGCGATCAGAGCCCACTCCCCGATCGTAACCCCGCATACGACGGTGGCATTCGCCCCGATAGAAGCACCGCGTCCGACCCGCGTCTTGAGATAATCCTGGCTGCGATTGCGCGGAAACGCCGCGCGCGGCGTCCGCACATTCGTAAAGACCATGCTTGGCCCGCAAAACACCTCGTCCTCCAAAATGACGCCCTCATAGACGGAGACGTTGTTTTGGATCTTCACCCCGTTGCCGATGCGGACGCGGTCTGCAACGTAGACGTTTTGCCCCAGGCTGCATCGGCCGCCAATCACCGCACTGGACGACACGTGGGTAAAATGCCAGATCCTTGTCCCTTCCCCAATTTGCGCTCCCGGATCCACTACGGCAGTTTCATGAATCATTGCATCCATGGTTATTTGCTCCTCATCAGATTAATGGGTGAGTTACAGCAAGTAATACCGATCCGGCTTGACCTGATCCTTCATGGCGTTTCGTGTATCCAGCAGGCAGCGGCTGGCGCGCCCGATCAGCTCATAGTCAAATCCCGAATGATCCGTTGTGATCACCGCAATATCCGCTGCTCGCAGCCGCTGTTCGGTCAGCTCCTCGCACGTATAAGTCAGGCCTTGATACTTAAACTCCGTAATATGCGTATCGCTCGTCCATACGGTGGCGCCGCGCTCCTCCAGCAACCCGATCATCTTCAGCACCGGTGATTCGCGGTAATCGTCGATGTCCTTCTTGTAAGCAACGCCCAGCAAATAGACGGTTGAGCCGCTCAGCGACTTGCGGTCGTTGTTTAAGATGTCGCCGATCCGCCGCACAACGAATTCCGGCATCGCATTGTTGATCTCTCCCGCCAACTCAATCAAGCGGGTATGGTACCCGTATTCCCGCGCCTTCCAGGTCAGATAAAACGGATCCACCGGGATGCAATGCCCGCCAAGCCCCGGCCCCGGATAAAAGGCCATAAATCCATAGGGCTTGGACTTCGCCGCGTCGATCACTTCCCATACGTTGATCCCCATGCGGCTGCAGAGAACGGCCATTTCATTCGCCAGGGCGATGTTGATATGGCGGAACGTGTTTTCATAAATCTTCTCCATTTCCGCCACGGCCGGACTGGATACAACGTGCACGTCGCCGTTCAGCACCTCGCGATACAGTGTCTCGGCCACCTCCGAGCAAGCGGCAGTGACGCCGCCGACCACCTTGGGAGTATTTTTCGTATTGTACGTCTTGTTCCCGGGGTCCACCCGCTCTGGAGAATACGCCAGGAAAAAATCAATGCCACAGCGCAGCCTAGTCGCTTCGAGGATCGGCCGCACCAGCTCCTCTGTCGTTCCAGGGTACGTGGTGCTCTCCAACACGACCAGCATCCCCTGGTGGAGAAACCGGGCGATTTCCCGCGTGGAGTTCTCGACATAACTCGTATCTGGCTGCTGATAAATATCAAGCGGGGTCGGAACGCAAATCGCCACAGCATCCACTTCACGCAAAAACGCGTAATCCGAGGTAGCCCGCAGCCGCCCGTCCTTCACCATTTCGCGTAAATCCTCGTCTACGACATCACCTATGTAATTATGGCCGCGATTTAGCATCTCGATCTTTTGGCTCTGTACGTCAAAACCGATGACGCTGTAGCCGGCCTTCGCTTTTTCAACGGCCAGCGGCAAACCGACATACCCCAATCCGATCACGCCGATCACCGCGGTTTTGTCCTTTAACTTGCGCAGCAGCTCGGCTTGCCCGTCCCCGGGATTCTCCGTGTTCTGCACCCACCGGCTCTGCATTCCACTATGCATATGTACCGTCTCCTTCCTATCCGCGGGTATGAGCGGGTTCGCCGCTGCCCCCGCCGGTCATGTCCAGTGCCAGCTTGACGGCGCGAATGCCGTCCTCCAGCGTAATTTCCGGTTCCCGGTCCTCCTGAACGGCCCGGACCAGATCGGCGATGATGCACTGGTGCCCCGGCTCACCGTAAGGATCCTCGTCCACTCGGCGAATCAGCGCCTCCGTCTCTTCCCGCGACATCGACGCGCAGACCCAATGCCGGATCCAGTTGGCCGTCTTGCCGCCAATCACGGCATATCCTTCCTCGCCGAACACCCAGATACTTTCCTCGAGATTATGCCCGTACACCGTGGTCGCAGCTTCGATCACGCCCAGCGCGCCGCTGTCGAGCCGGATCGCGGCAATGGCGACATCCTCCGCTTCGATCTGCTTGATCCGCGTAGCCGTCAACGATTTGACCTCCGCAACCGGACCAAACAACCACTGGAGCAAGTCCAGGCCATGAATCGCCTGATTGAGCAGCACCCCGCCGTCCATCGCCTTCGTGCCGCGCCAAGCCGCTTGATCATAATAGGCTTGGCTCCGGTTCCAGCGGAGGGTCATGTTGACGTGGCTCAGCTTACCGAACCGGTGCTCCGCCAACGCCGCCCGGAGTGCCTGCATCGCCGGCCGATAGCGGTTCGGATGAACGACCGTCGCCTTGACGCCGCTCACGCGAACAGCTTCCCGCAGCTGCTCCGCCTCCGTCAGGCTTAACGTCACCGGCTTCTCCAGCACGAGATGCTTGCCCTCCCGGAGCGCCTCAAGCGCCAGCGGCGCGTGCAGCCCGCTGGGCGTGCAGATGCAAACCGCGTCAATCTCCGGCTGCCTCGCCAGCATCGTGCCCAGGTCCGGATAGGCCGTAGACGACGTGACCGCCCGCAGTTCCTTGAGCCGGTCCGGATTTGGATCGCATATGGCGACCAGGCGGGCTCCTTCCGTTTTTTCAATCGCGTCGACATGCTTGTAAGCAATATGTCCGCAGCCCGCGATGGCGAAATTCATCATTTGGCGGCCCTCCCTATATATTTCTTCTCAATCCGAACCAGGGCGTCGCTAAGCTCCGAGTAATCCTCCGGCAAGGGTCGCCGCGCTTGGCGGTTTCTCTTGTTGCGGATATGGCAGGCATCCAGGATCAGCGCCAGGCTGAGTCCCCCGAACAAGCCTACGAAGCCGGCGAGCGCGATGTTCAGCGCTTTACGCGGGCTGACCGGCTTCTTGGTCTCCTCCAGGCTGGCGTAATCCAGAATCGAAACGTTAGCTGCGGCCACAATCTCCTTGGATTTGGCGATAAACGTTTCGGCGAAGGCGTTGGCGATCGCGACAGCCTGCTTCGGGTCGTCTCCCGTATAGGACAGCATGATGACCAATGTACCCGGATCGGTGCGGACCTTGATCTTTTTCAGCAATTGAATGACCGTGTCAGGGGTGGAGACTTGCTTCTTGACCTCGGAGGCGATATAGCGGCTTTGAATCGTATCCTCATACGTTTTGGTCAGCATTTGGCTGGCTAGAAACTCGTTGTATGTACTCGATTCCGGATTCGAGGCGATATTGGCGACCAGACTCACATTCGCCCGGTAGGAGGGAGTCACCACTTCGTTCAGAAGCACAGCCAGTCCGACGCATGCCGCGATGACGAGGGAAAAAGCGAGAAGATGTCGTCGAACGGCATTCCACACATCTACCATATCCATAGTCGTTCACCTCATTCGATTAATGCCTGCAAGCTTCGGTTCTCAGTAAATCCCGCGGCTTCCTCCGGGATTGCCGCTGCCGGTTTCCCCGCTCCCGCTAACACTCGTTCTCCAAGCTCCTCCATATTCAGGCTGATCATTCCGTATTGCTCGGCCAAATGGCGATAATGGCGGATTACCGCTTCCAGCGAGCGGAATAATTCCTCGTCCGCCGCGTTGTAAGGATGAAGCCAGAGATGATACACTTGCCCCTGCCGGGCAGCCTGGGTCATTCCGTCCTTGATCCGCTTCAATCGAAGCGGATCAAGCCGCCGAAGCAACCCCGGCGGGGTCCGGAAGAAGAAGCTTGCCGGCAGATTGATCGGCAGCCGAGGTGAGATCGAGTCCACGGAGTAAGTGTGGTGCCCGGTCAGGTTCAAGTAGCTGTCTGCCAGCCGCAGCATCCGGCGGAACCAGGGATCGGACGGCGAATAGCCGCCGCGGTACAGCGAATGTCGGGGATTCCCCCGGTACGTCTTGAACCCGAGCTCCGGCAGTTGGTGCAGATACCGGCGGCGCAGCTGGTTGCGCGGAAGCACCAGGCTTTGAAGGGATATCCCCTTTTGTTCGGCTATGGCTACGTTTGCCTGCAGGTCGCTGTAAAACTCGTCTGCGGTTTGGCCTTTCTCGCTGCAGTAATAATGGGAAAACGTATGGGAGCCAATCGCTTGACCCGGAGTCTGGCGGATTCGCTCGATCAGCGTTGCGGCAAAGGAAGAAGGGTCCTCGGCTTCCCCGTCCCCAACCGCACCGGCTTCAATCTCGGCGTAAGGGGACAGCCTGTTGTCGGCATAACTAGGTTTGAGCTTCGGCAGCCCGGCCAACAGTTCACGTCGATTTTCGAAAAACAACAGCCCCACCGTGGCCCACGTCGCATGAACGCCGGACGTCCGGAACAACTCTAACATGCGAGGAATCCATTCCCTCTCTCGCAACCATTTCGCTCCATACTCCGCTTTGGTATAAAGGTCGCGAACACCCCAATATAACTCGAAGTCGAGCGAAACAACCAAAATGCCCGCTTCCTCCGCCAATGTTCTCACCTCTTGCGGGTCAAGCGATGGCTTCTACCGTCTACCAAGTTGATTGCTATACCGTTTTATATTCAGGTTTTTGCTGTTTTAGTAGCTTATTTTTAAAAAATCCCTCCGCGCAGAAGGATCCTCTATCGAGCCACCACATTCGAATTGGTTGACGAAGAGGTTTTCACTTTAAAGGTGGACGCCGTAATTTGGTTCCCCGTGCAGACGATGTTCTTTTGCGTGTACCCGCGCAGATACGTCGTCAGGTCAATCCCGCCCCCCTTCAGCATCCGGATGACGTTGCTTTCAATCCGCCCATTCTCCGCATTTTGCCAGGTCCAGATCCCGCGTTCGCCGTGATTTAACGTATTGCCCCGAATGACGAAATCGCGGATATTTCCAAGCCGGATCGCGGTCGTGCCTTTGATCTCGCTTTGGCTGCCCATGGTGACGGAATTCCCTTGAATGGTCACGTTGTCGACGACCGGTCCGGCCCCAACCTCGATGGCGGCATAGAAGCTGCCGCCCCCTGCGATTTGGTTCTCTTCCACAACGCAATCCCCGCCATAGATGCTGATCGCCGAATACATATCCGGGGCTAAGCGGCCCTGATCCGCCCCCTTATAATAGTTGTTGTTTCGATACGGGTTGTTGATCGTATTGCCGCGGATCGTGACGCCTTTCGCAAACACCTTCACCGCCCGTTTAGCACATTCATCAAAGCGGTTACCGACAATCGAGCTGCCAACCCCCGAGGCGCGGTTCTCCTCCATGGCCGGGTCCTCATAATAAATCCCGTCCCCGTCGTCCGCTGGCCCAATCTGATGAATATAACAGCCGGTGATCGAGACTTGCCGAGCGGCCCGTTCCTTGCTGCCCCAGGTCGTGGTGACATAAATCCCCCGAGCGACAAGACCGGCTGCGCCCATGTTCCGAGCGATAACGTCCGCAACCTCGGTTCCCTGGATCATAATCGATTCAGTGTTCCCCAACACCACGATGCCTGACACAACGCCCGTATTATACTCGCTGCGCCGGTCACTGCTATGAGTCGCCCCTTGGACGAGCAGCCCTTGGACGTTCACCCGCGAACTTCCCCCGGCGATCGTAAGCACCCGGTTCACCCGCCGATTGCCGTCCAGGACAATTCCAGTCAACAGGATGTTACTCCCCGACACCCGCATCAGTTCCCAACCAAAGCTGCTGGACGCTGCACGGATGATCGAGGTATGTCCGTCGCCCTTCACGGTGGTGTTCCCGCCAACTTTTAACGTTTTGGCCGGATTGACCAGGTAAACCCCCTTGGGAAAATAAACCGTATCCCCGGTAGCCGCCGCCTGGTTGAACGCTTTCTGAATCGCCGCGGTGTCGTCCGTCACTCCGTTGCCTTTTGCACCAAAATTCGTTACTACAATCATGATCTCACCTCCTTTGAGTTGGTTGATATATATAATGCCAAGTCTTTATGGAGGGAGCGGCAGTTGCCTTGATCTGCGCTGCGCGCCTTTTTCACATATTCTCATGGACGAGATCATAGGTTGGCAGTAAGGCATGGTCTGCCTTTAATAATGAAACCAGAGGTAATCGTATGGATGATCGTAATGAAGTGGAAAAATGGGCGGAATTTCACACGCGAAAATGGGGCTGCCGCGCACACCTGGCCCGTTGGGAAGCTCCTAATTCGCCAGCGCGGGGGGAGGGATTGTTATTTTTCAACCGGAGAGGCCACTTGTATTTACCGCCCTTGAATCCTTACCACCCCTTCGTCTTTCACCCGACGCCGACAGATAAGCCGTATAAGCTGACCCGGCAATGGCACGAGGTGGCCAAAGCGATGATTCCGGATTTGCGGAAGGTCCAGCGCAGCGCGAGCTTCGTCTTTCCACCTGGTATTGCCGATATTCGTCCGTTTGTATGGAGCGGTTTTATCGCCGAGGTGAAATATACATACATCGTGGAGCTCCCCTACGAGATAGACCAGGCCAGCACGGAAATCCGGGCAAAAATCAAAAAAGCGACCGCCGCCGGCTACTGGACGGCGCTGACGCAGGACATGGCCGAGGTATATCAGTGCTTGCAGGGCACGGAAACGCGGCAGGGCTTCAGCCACCATCTCACGCAGCAGGATCTTGAGCTGGCCCAAAGTCTGCTCGGGGATCAAGCCTTCCGCGCCTATGTCTGTTATGCGCCGAATGGAGAGCCGGTCAGCACCAGTGTAGTTGTATCGTTGGATGGCCGCCGTGCCTTCGGCTGGATCGCAGCCAGCAAAACGGAACATCTGAACCTCGGCGTGGTTCAGCAGTCGCAAAGCTTCGCCCTTCAGGATTTATCTGACCTGGGCTTCGCCGAATTTGATTTCGCTGGGGCCAATCTCCCGACGGTCGCCTATTCCAAAACCAATTGGGGAGGCCGGGTCACCCCGTACTACCTTATACGGTCGCCGGGATTAAAGGAGATTTTCCGGGCGGGACGCGACTGGATGCGGTTTGTACGCAGATCCCGACAGCCCCTGTAGGTGAGATGAATCGAGCAGCCTGATTTCCCCCTTCCCATTTATGGAAAATGAGATATAATAAGCATAAGTATTAGTTCGTTATAACGAACATTTCAACGAATAGCGATAGCTCTCGGCACGAATTGAACGCCTCCCTCAGTCTGAAAGGGCTACATCGCAAGGAAGGGAAAGGATGGGGACGATTGAAAAGGGTGAGGTATCGGAGCTTCCGCAAATACGCCGCGGCCATTTACGCTGCGTCCATCCTCGTCGGGGTGGTATGGCATGCAGGACAGGCCAGCGCCGCAGATACCTTGAAGCTGCGGATCGGAACGGAGCTCAGCAGCGAGCTGCCGATGACCAATTTAAAGCCCGGAGACCGGGTTGAACGGACGTTTACGGTCGCGAATGACGGCAGCATCGCTTTTGATTACAAGGTGCGGACGCGTTTTGTCTCGGGGGACACCGAGTTCTTCGATGTCCTTCAGCTGACGGTAAAGGACGGGGACACCGTGATTTATGACGGCGCGCTGCATCTGCAGCAACAAGAAATCGCGTTAGGACGGCTTGCAGCCGGTGGAGAGAACGAGCTGGATTTAAGCGTGAAATTCCCGGAAGAGGCCGGCAACGAATATCAAGGCAAAGCAGCAACGATCGCGTTCGCCTTCTCCGCCTATGCCGAGGAGCCTTCCAACGGCGGGGGCGGCGGTTCCAATCCGCCGGGCGAGGGGCCGAATCAGCCCAATGATCCAACGCCGGGGAATAACGGCAATCCTCCAAGCAACCCTGGAACGAATCCGGGCCAACCCACCGAGGAGCCTTCGGGCAACCCTTCAGGGGAGGAGCCTGATCCTTCCACGCCGGAGCAACCGGAAAATCCCGCTCTGCCGCAGCCTCAGCCACAGCCGGAGGAGTCACCTCAACCGCAGCCGCCGGCCGATCCAGGGCCAGGACCAGGCGATGGCGGGTCAGGCATGATCGAGGAGCTGCCGCAAACGGCGAATCCGTGGTATAACCTGATTCTGATCAGCTTGTTTGCTACGGTCGGCACCGGCATGTTCCTCCGCAAGTCAAGACGGGAGTAACCGATGCGACGCAAACGTTCATTATTACGAATGTCCGCATGGCTGGTATTTTCCTGCTCCTTGGTTGTATTGGCGTACTCCATCTATCAGGTGATCCAGGCCCCGCTGGAAGCGCAGCAAGCCTTGCGGCAATGGGATGAACTGCAGCGGGAAACGGACAGCGAACGCGCGGTGCGGTCAGCGGACGAAAACCCGCTGTCCCCGGCCTTGGCCAGCAAGCTCCAGCAGACCGGCGGCGACGGAAAGGCCGCCGCGCCTGCGCGGATCGCCGAGGATGGCGAGCTTCTCGGCAAGATCGCCTTTCCTTCTCTCGATCAGCGCTATGCGATCCTGGAGGGAACGGGGAACGGCCCCCTCAAACTGGGGGTCGGGCATGTAACCGGCACCCCGCTCCCAGGAGAAGACGGCAACAGCGTCCTCGCCGGCCATCGGGATACCGTCTTCCGCAACATCGGCAAGCTGAAGGCAGGGGATCGGATCGAGGTAGAGACCGCCGCCGGTAACTTTATCTATGAAGTGACGGGCCGGAGAATCGTCGACGAGGACGATGCCAATGCGGTGCAAGCCTCCACCGAACCGCTGCTGACGTTGATTACCTGCTACCCGTTTACCTACGTCGGGCCAGCCCCGGAACGATTGCTGCTGACGGCAAAATTAATAGAAGAAGCGCCGGATTCCTGACCGGCGCTTCTTCTATTAGGTCTGGCGGCTCTTACACCACCGCTGGGATGTCCATCCACTCCACGCCGTTGCCGTTTTGCCGCAGCAGTTCGGCGGTTTCCACCAGCTTCTCGCCCCGGTGGCAGGAGATGATCAGATAGTCGGTATCGGTCGTCCCCGCCTCCAGCTCGATTTCCAGCAGTCGGATCATCGAGACGGTTTTGTCCAGCACCATCCGGGCCAGCGTCTCAAGCAGCAAGGTGAACTGGTCGGCGGAGGCATACGGTGTGATCCGGATCGGCTCCCTTGGCCCGTCCGCCAGGCACGCATTGCAGGCGAAGCCCGCCGCCAGGCCGCTGCGGAGCGCATGCTCGGCCACGGTCGCTGCGTAACGGATCCCCAGCTCGATGCGCTCCGGTTCGATGACCGTCTTCCACATCGAATCGCTGGTCTCCAGGTTCAGGCAAATCATCATCCGATGGTCGGCCGTGTAATCGCGTTGATGCACCTGCAGCTCGCCGGTGCGGGCCGTCGCCTTCCAGTTGATGCTGCTAAGCGGGTCGCCGGCCCGGTACTCGCGGGTGCCCGCTGTCAGGAACGGATCCTCCACGATCCAACGCCGGACGGGCAGCTCCCCCAGCCAGCTGTGATTAGGCAACGGCAGCTCCTGCAGCTCCAGAATTCGCGGGTACACCAGCAGTTCGAGGTCCAGCGGGAACCGCTTGACCTTGGCGTTCATCCCAAACGGATCGCCCGTCGTCATCGTGGCCGATTCCAGCCGATACCATCCCCGGCGCGAGCAGATTACTTGGTGGCTCCGGGTGATTTGCCGGTACGGCCGCAGGTGGAATAAGCTGCTGTGGTTCTGATAGATCTCGCCGGCATGGATATTCAAGTTGCTCTGCCGCCCAAACGTCAGGCCGGCAGCGATGCTGGATTCGAGCCGAAGCCACGGCAACGGCAGCAGCTTGGCGTTCGCGATCACCTCGACCATTTCGACGGTATCCCCTTCAAACACCGCCCGTTCCGTAAAATAACGCCGATAACGGATCCCCTTCAACGCTCGCCAGCGATAAACAAGCGCCAACGACACGATGATTCCTACGGTGCTGATAAGGAGCCATGGCAGCAGCATCGGTCAGTCCCCCTGCTTGCCCTGTGCCGCCAGCACCGTTTCAGCCGGGACCTCCACCTGCTCCAGCGCCTGACGCACCACCTCGGCACCGGGATTGTCCGCACCGCGCAAGCTGTGGCGCAGGATCAGTCGATGCGCCAGCACCGGCACGGCCACCGCCTTGATGTCGTCCGGCGTCACGTAATCTCGGCCTCGAACCAATGCAAAGCCTTGCGAGGCGCGCAGCAGGCTCATGCTCGCCCGCGGGCTCGCGCCCAGCTTGACCTCCGGATGCTTGCGGGTTGCCTCGGTGATCGCCACGATATAAGCGAGCAGGTCCTCCGCCGCGCGGACGGACTGCGCGAACCGCTGCGCTTCCGCCACTTCCGCAGCCGAGGCGGCCGGAAGGAGCTCCGCCAGCGGCTGGTGCTCCTTGAAGCGCCGAAGGATGGACACGCCCTCGTCGGATGTCGGATATCCCATGGCAATCCGCACCAGGAAGCGGTCCAATTGGGCTTCCGGCAGCGGGAACGTTCCCTGCTGATCGACCGGGTTCTGCGTAGCCATGACGAAAAACGGCGCCGCCAGCTCATGCGTCACTCCGTCGATCGTCACCTGCCGTTCCTCCATGCACTCCAGCAAGCTGGACTGCGTCCGCGGCGTCGCCCGGTTAATTTCGTCCGCCAGCAGCACATGAGTGAACACCGGCCCGGAACGGAACTCGAAATCGCCGGTCTTCTGATTATAGAAATTTATGCCGCTCAAATCGGATGGCAGCAGGTCCGGTGTAAATTGGATGCGCTTAAACTCGCCGCCAAGCGATTTCGCCAGCGCTTTAGCCAGCAGCGTTTTTCCGGTCCCCGGCACATCCTCCAGCAGCACATGCCCGTTCCCGAGCAACGCGGCGAGCAACAAATCCACCACGTTCTCCTTCCCAACCACCACCTCGCCGATATTGCGGCGAATCCGCCCGATAATCTCTACCGCTTCCCGCAGTTCCATAGGAAAAACCACCTTCATCGCAAAATTAGTCGTGCGTTGTTACCGCTTTCCAAATGCTATAACCCAAAGCAAAGCCCTTATACCCGCAGCCACTCGCTTAAATCCACCACCGAACGCATGGCGTATTCCTGCCGGACCGGCACACCGTCTTCGAGCACGATCAGACAAGGGACGCTGGCGATCCGCCACAGTTCCCGCAGGATCGGGGTATAGTTGATGTTCAGCTTGGACACCGGAATGCAGGGGCCGGACGCCAGGACGATCTCCAGCATTTTTTCCGCCAGTTGGCAGGTCCCGCAAAGAGCCGTAACGAAAAATAAAGCCTCCCTGCCGGCTTCCTTCCCCTTCTGCGCTGTCTCCCTTCTCTTCTCCGCTTGCATCAGCCATTCCTGCTCAGTGATTTCGCGTAAGCTCACGGGTCCCCATCTCCTGTCTCTTTGTCTCTGTATCCCTTTAACGCAACTCTTACCTCTTATCATAGCATAGGAAAACGCACACATTGGTGCAGGGTGAAGTCCGTTCACTGGACTTTGTACTCCGTGTAGCTCATAATAGTGACAACTATTGTCGTAATTAAAAAACAAGAATGGAGCATCAACCTCATGTCCAAATCGAAACGGCTCATGGAGCTGATGATGACTGTAAACCGTAAACGTAGGTTCACCGTCAAGGAACTGGCTCAAGAATTCGGCGTCTCCTCCCGCACGATCCTTCGGGACCTGCAGGAGCTTAGCGAGCTTGGCGTGCCCCTGTATTCCGAGGTTGGGCCGCATGGCGGGTACCAGGTGCTAAACGAGCGGGTCCTGCCGCCGATCGCGTTCACCGAAGAGGAGGCGGTGTCGATCTTCTTCGCCAGCCACGCGCTGCGCCACTACAAATTTCTTCCGTTTGAAACGGAAGCTTCTTCGGCGCTTGGCAAGTTCTATCACTATATGTCCAGCGACGTTCGGGACCGCATCGACCAGATGAAAAACCGGGTCGACTTCGTGACCCCAACGCGGCAATCGGCTTTTCCGTATTTAGGCTTGCTGCTGGAAGGAGCTATACAGCAGCAAGTCCTTCGCATCAACTACGAATCGCGCCGCAGCGTCTCTACCTGCCGCCAGATCCAGCCGGTCGGCATTTTTGCCAGCGGCGGCTTATGGTATTGCCCGGCCTACTGCTTTGAGCGCCGCGATTTCCGCTTGTTCCGCTGCGACCGTATCACCTCGGCTGAGGCGGCCGTGGGTCCCGACGCACCAGAACCGCTCGACCTGCGCGATGTCCATCTCGGCAACTGGGAAGAGCACCTCGGCCGCAAGCCGGCTCTGCTGGACTGCCTGGTCGAGCTCACCCCGCTGGGCGTCGAGGCCTGCGAAGGCCAGCTCGTCCGCCGACGCCTGAAGCTGCACGTCCGTGAGGACGGCTCCGGCCGGCTGGAAGGATCGTTCCCGATCAGCGAGCTGTCCTACCTCGCGACGTTCTTTATTGGCCTCGGTCAGGAGGCCACCGTCCTTGAACCGCCGGAGCTGGTGGATTCGATCAAGCGAACGCTAAGCGAACTGCTGGATAAGTATCGCTCATAAGTAGAAAATCTCGACCGTTATTTTTTCGCAAATCCTTGCTTGTTCAAATAGTCCATCATTTGAGGGAGCGTACTTCTCTGGAGATGTTCTTGGATATGGTCACTCCATCCTTTGACTTTTTTCTCGGTGAAGGGAGGCGTAACCGGACGGTTCTCATAATACTTCAACATGGCTTCATCATAGACGGCTAATTTCTCTCGATCCAGTGGTTGATACTCATTTTCTAGCAAGACCATGGATTGAGGCAGCCGCGGCTTCATCCCAGGTTTCTCTCCTGCCGGGGTACCCAAGCATAACCCCACCAAAGGGATCACATACTTCGGTAATTGCAACTGGTCAGATAATTCGTCGATATTCGCTCGGACCCCCCCGATAAATACACCGCCAAGTCCCATGGATTCGGCTGCGGTTAAAGCATTTTGTGCCATCAGACCAGCGTCGAACGTACCGACCAACAGAAAATCAATATATTCAATATCCACCTCTGGGGCAATTTGATGATTCCGGTTGAAATCTGCACAGAAAATCCAAAACTCTGCGGCTTCTTCAATATAGGGTTGATTCATGCTGAGTTGCATCACTTTTTTTCGCAGATCCTGATCGGTGATTCGAATAATCGAAACGGTTTGAAGAAGACTGGAAGATGAAGTTTGACTGGCTGCTTTAAAGATGGCTTCCAGCTGTTCTTCGGTTATAGGTGTATTGGTAAAAGATCGCACAGATGCATGATTCTGAAGCAATGAAATGGTTTCATTCATGTAATCCATCTCCACATGTATTTGATACAATAAACTAAACATTGGCCAATGTTGTTCTGTCCCAGGACATTGACATTATCATAAAATGTTTCGCTACATCCGCAAAGAGGGCAATAAAAATGCACATAGTACAACTTTTTGTACCTTTAGGGGGAATACAATGAGGGTCTGCAGTGAAGGATTTGATGAAGCGTTTATCGATGAAAACAGGGATATGTACGCGATATCCTTTACCCAATATATACTTTCCGGACGTTGGAAACACTTTATTTTATGGTATCTAAGAGAAGGACCTCGTCGCTATTCGGATATCAAAAAATATCTTGGCGGTTTATCGCAAAGCTCTCTCACCAAGCAGCTTCGAGAGTTGGAGCAAGATGGAGTCATTCAACGTGAAGTTTATCCGGAAGTCCCTCCACGGGTAGAGTACTCGCTTACAGACAGGGGAAAAAAATTACTGCCGATCCTCGAGAAGATGGAAGCCTTCGGAAGAGAATACGGCGGCTAAAAACAAACCCGATCACAGATAAGAATCACTTAGCTACGATCGGGTTTTGTGTTTTACATCGACAGCGAACCCGCCGTCGCAATCTGATGGTACAATCCGTTCACATCCAGCGTGCCAAACACGTTGTTCTGATTGAACACCAACCGCTCCGCCTCCAGCTCCTCCAGCTGCGGCACCCGGCCGTTCACGTAGTCCAGCAGACGATCGCGAGCCGATGCCGCGCGGGCCAGTACACCGCCGTAGCGGATATCGAGCACTTCCCAGCCAAACGGCTTGTACGTTCCAAGCCACAGCTCCCGGTGCGCCACGCGCAGCTCCTCGACCCGACGGCTCAGCTCCGGCAGCGTCTCGTCAGCGATCCGCCGCAGCCCGTCCCGGTCCCCGGCGTCGTAAAGGCGCTTGATCGTCACGCCCAGCGTCGATTTTACGGACAGCGCGGCGGCAAGCTTTTCATAGAAGGCAAACATCGCGGTAAACGGTTCCGTCCATCCGCTTCCCTCTCCTGCAAGGTAACCCCGCCATTTCTCAGCAAGGCCGGCATAATAGTCCGGCAGCGTCCCTTCCATGCCTTCCACATGCTTGTCGAACAAGCCGATCAGCGGATCTTGCCAAAGCAGGAATTTCGACGGATTCGCGCCGTAATAGTTCCCCTCGTAGACCTCCGGCACTTCGTCCATCCCCTTCAACGCTTCGAGCGGTCCAAACAAATCAAGCCCCGTGCAGGCGGCCAGCCGCTTCTGCAGATGCTCGTCCGTCACCTCGCCGTCATGGTACCCGTATTCGGCAAACAGCTGCAGCCCCGGCAAAATTACGAAATGATTCGCCTCGTTCCCGTTGTCGCCCCACGCGGTCGCAAACACCTCGCGCAGGCCGCTCCGTTTGGCTGCCCGCAGCGCGGGGTGCATGGACGACCACGTTTTGCCGTGGTTCGGGGCCATCAGGTTCCACATATGGATGCCTCCCGCAAAAATCGGCTCCGACCCAAGCAGCCGGTGCTTATCAAACACCTCTTTGTACGCGTTCTCGTCCGTCCCCCAGTAGTTCCAGTAAACGAACCGGAGGCCTTTCGGGATTTTGGCCATATTTTCCTCAGAAAAATCCGCCTCCATGTTATACAACCCGCCCTGCACGTCGTTCGACAGCAGGTTGAAATACATGTCGCTCCAGATCATCGGCTCCAGCCCCAGCTTCCCGGTGATCTCCATCACCCGCCCGACATGCTCGTTCATGACCTCGAATCGGTCGCGGAAGCCGTTGTCCCGCAAATACCGGCCAAGTCCCACCTGAAACGCTTCATCCATGCCGATATGGATCCGCTTTGACCGGAACGGCGCCGATGCCGCCCGAATCGCCTGCTCCAGGAATTCGTACGTTGCCGGCGCACCCGGCAGCACGATGTCCGGATGGTCGCGCAGCGGCTCCGCATACTGCCATTTCAGCGCATGAAATAAATGCCCCAGCGTCTGAATGCACGGGATCATCTCGATGCCAAACAACGCCGCGTAATCGTCGCATTCCCGCAATTCCTCCGCAGTGTACCGTCCCCGCATATACCCGAAGTAAGGAAGTTCCGGCACTTCGTACGTGTCCTCGGTGTACATCATCAGCCCGTTCAGTCCCATGACCGCCATATAGCGCAGCATCTGCTTGATCGCATCCACCCGCATCACCGCATTGCGCGACGCGTCCAGCATCGCTCCGTTGTAATCGAAGCTCGGCCGCTCCGTGAGGTCAAACGATTCTTTCGTCTTGGCGTGCTCCACAAACAACCCTAAGGCGCGGAAGAAATGAATCTTCTCCACATATTCAATCCGGCCTTTCCCGCCGCTCAGCGTAACCCGCAGCTGTCCCGCATCTGGAGACAATCGTACGACTTCCACCGGTAATCCCGAAGGATCCATTTGGAATCCGAGTTGAGCCTCCAATTCTTTCACACCATGAACTAATTCCTCATCCCATCCTTGAAAAAAAAGCTTCATCCCGTGAACCTCCTCATCAAATGTGTAAACCCCTGCGCCCAGAGACTCACTGTCCACCTTCGCGTCGATAACTTCGCGGCGAACATCCAGTAATTCGCTTGAACACACGCGAGAAATAAAACGTATCCTGATACCCCAGCGATTCGCCGATTTCCTTGACGCTTTTCTCCGTGTTCATCAGGACGTTTTTGGCCTCAGCCACCTTCAGCCGGTGAATGAATTCATTCAGCGGATAACCCGAATATTCGTGCACGATCCGCCGAAGCGTGGACATCGAAATATGATGCCGCGCCGCCAGCTCCTCCGGTGTTGGACCAGCATACAGGGAAGCGGCAATGTCCTCGATGACTTTCATCACGAACCGTCCCCGGTTTCCGGCTTCCGCTTGATCCGCCTGCGATACCAGCTCGTACAGGAACGACTCCAGCATGAGGGAAGCCCGGTCGAGATTGCTTGGCACGCCGCTGTCAATCAACATGAACATGAGCTCCATTCGGTTAATGAGGGATTCATCGATCGTTGCTCTTTTCACCTGCTCGGGGTGCTGCAACCAGCTGCCCAGCCATTCCTCCACCCTTGAACCTTCCACCGTGAAATAATATTCGTCCCAATGCCCTTCCGCGTGTGGACCGTACTGAAACG
This sequence comes from Paenibacillus sp. p3-SID1389, assembly GCF_025151705.1. NCBI lineage: Bacteria > Bacillati > Bacillota > Bacilli > Caryophanales > Paenibacillaceae > Paenibacillus > Paenibacillus sp. p3-SID1389. Next base: position 89,014 of record NZ_JALXVO010000012.1, read on the forward strand.
TTTCGTTCGGATACAGACAGAACCAGGAGCCTGCCGTGACCTCCTGCCTTTCCGCGTTGCCAGCTTGGTAGTACCCGCTCCCGCCCGTGATCACCACAAATGCCCAGTACCGAAACCTCGCGTCCGCACGCTGCATCGTACGCCCGGGCAGATGACCGGCGTTCACGACGGATAACGATTGGATTTTGCGCCGGCTCGCATCCACCGCGGGATTAAACAAACGAATTGGCTCAGGACTGATCATATAATCCAGATATTTTGTCATCCTGAACATTCTCCCTTTTAAATCCCTGTGCTAAATTAGGGGTGCCTAAACATAGATTTGAATAAATAAAACATATCCTAGCGAATGAATGCTCTCATTGTAGCAAACTCGCGCGGAGAACGAAAGGGTGCACTTGCGAAAAATGAGCCAACTGAACATCGGCCTGGTCGGCACAGGTTCCATTTCCGAGTCCCATCTGCAAGCCTACCGTGCCAACCCGCGGGCCAAGTTGCTCGCCATCTGTGACGTGAACGAGGAACGGGCTCGGAGCATGGCAAGCAAATACGACATCCCGCACGTTTACACGGATTACCGCGAGATGTTCGCCAATCCGGAAGTCCAGGCAGTCAGCATCTGCACCTGGAACAACACCCACGCACCGATTAGTATCGCCGCTTTGGAAGCCGGCAAGCAGGTTCTCTGTGAGAAGCCGCTCTGCATCACGGTGGACGAGGCTCTGCAAGTACAACAAGCCGTCGAGCGGACCGGTAACCTGCTGCAGGTCGGTTATGTACGGCGGCACGCCTCCAACATCGCGGTGCTGAAGAAATTTATCGATGCCGGAGACCTCGGCGAGATTTATTATGCCAAAGCGAGCCTCTTGCGTCGGCTTGGCAATCCCGGCGGCTGGTTCGCCGACAAGTCGCGCTCCGGCGGCGGCCCGCTGATCGACATTGGCGTGCACGCCATCGATCTGTGCTGGTACCTGATGGGCCGGCCGAAAGTCAAAGCGGTGAGCGGCAACACCTATGCGAAACTGGGGAATCGTTCGAACATCGAGAACTACTCGTTTTACCAAGCAGCGGACTACGATGCCTCCCTCAACACGGTGGAGGATATGGCCAATGCGTTGATTCGCTTCGAGAACGGTGCGTCACTGCTTGTAGACGTCAGCTTCTCCTTGCATGCGAAGCAAAATTCCGCACTGATCAATATCTATGGCGACAAGGGCGGCGCCGAAATTGAACCGACATTGTCGATCGTGACGGAGCGCCACAACACCATCGTGAATATCGAACCGCAGATTAGTACGCCAGGCTTTGATTTCAGCGGGGCCTTCCAGAATGAAATCGACCATTTTGTCGCTAGCTGCCTGGATGGCATTCCGCCGATCAGCCCGGTGGAAGACGGTGTGGAAATGATTAAAATCCTGAACGCAATTTACGATTCGGCTGCCGAAGGCCGGGAAATTCATTTTTAATCTTATGAAGTCCAAGGAGGCGTGAGCACGATGAAGCTAAATAACAAAATTGGCATTATCGTTGACAGCTTTGGCGTAGGCGTGAAGGAAGGCTTAAAGAAAGCGAAGGAAGCCGGAGCTGACGGCGTACAGATCTATGCCGTTTCCGGCGAGATGGATCCGGAGGTTCTCACTGGGGCTAAACGCAAAGAACTGCGAGATTACATCAGCAGCCTGGGGCTTGAAATCTCCGCCTTGTGCGGCGACCTGGCCGGCCACGGATTTCAGGATGCCGCCGCCAACCCCGCCAAAATCGAAAAGTCCAAGCGCATTCTCGATCTGGCGGTGGAACTGGGCACCAACGTGGTGACTACGCATATCGGCATCGTGCCGGAGGACACCAACAGCCCGATTTACGCAGCCATGCAAGAGGCGTGTGAGGAGCTGGGAGTGTATGCGAAGAGTCTGAACGCTTATTTTGCGATCGAGACCGGACCCGAACCTGCTGCTCATCTAAAAAGCTTCCTGGACACCCTCAGCACCAACGGCGTCTCCGTCAACTTCGACCCGGCCAATATGGTAATGGTCACGGGAGATGACCCGGTTCAAGGCGTCAAAACGCTGCGGGAATACATCGTCCATACGCACGTCAAGGACGGCGTCCGCCATCGCCCAGTGGATCCGCGGGACGTGTACGGCTTCCTTGGCTACGATGCCATGAGCCACGAAAAAATCGCCGATATGGCCGCCTCAGGCGCAGGCTTCGAGGAAGTGCCGCTGGGCAAGGGCAGCGTTGACTTCCCGGCATATTTCGCCGCCCTGCAGGAAATCGGCTACACCGGCTACCTGACAATTGAACGCGAAGTCGGCGACAATCCAGAAGAGGATATCCGTCAGGCTGTGAAGTTTATCCAGTCGTTCCGGGGATAGTTGCCTCTCGGGAAATCATTCGCTCTCTCTGCCTCACGTAACGGACCCAAATGACCTTATTAGCTTATTTCCTGATGATTTCCCGCCGTAACGGACTCCAGCGACCTTATGGACTCTCTACTGCGGCGATATGATCGGCTCCATCCGAAATAAGGCCTCCTCGGTCCGTTACGTGAGTATAACGCCCTAAAGCAGGCAAATAGCGCTTCTGGAGTCCGTTGCTATGAACGTTTTTGTCAAGCCCTCGGTTTTAACTCTGCCTGAGCACGTGGCGCG
>NZ_JALXVO010000120.1:0-1287 GCF_025151705.1 Paenibacillus sp. p3-SID1389
ACCGCGAACAGTCGACGGTTCGAGGGAAGGGCTGAACCTTAGGAGGTGAAGTCAATGAAAGTTACCGAAACAGGAGCCAAGGGCAGCCAACTTCTAACGGAAGACTCTCTGCAAAAGAATAGTGCGGAACACGAAGGATACGCGGGAGTGCACAGTCCTGCGAGGATAACCGAAACCGACGACACCAACGCAACCGAGTCGAAGGACCGGTTGCTTGAGAAAATCGTTAGCAGGGACAACTTGAACGAAGCATTCAAGAGAGTCAAAGCGAACAAGGGATCGCACGGAATCGACGGGATGGGAGTAGATGAACTTCTACAATATCTCAGAGACAACGGCGAGACCATCAAGCAACTGATCTTGGGCGGCAAGTACCGCCCGAATCCCGTTCGAAGGGTAGAGATTCCCAAAGAGAACGGAAAGAAGAGAAACCTTGGCATTCCAACAGTGGTTGACCGAGTCATCCAGCAGGCAATCGCCCAAGTGCTTACGCCAATTTATGAGAGGCAGTTTTCAGACAACAGCTACGGATTCCGACCCAAACGGAGCGCACACCACGCGATGAAACGAAGCCAACAATACGTGCAAGAGGGATATCGTTACGTGGTGGATATGGACTTGGAGAAATACTTTGACACCGTCAACCAAAGCAAGCTCATCGAAGTGCTTTCAAGAACGATCAAAGACGGACGAGTGATCTCGCTCATCCATAAGTATCTCCGGGCGGGAGTCGTCGTGAAGCATAAGTTTGAGGACACGGAAATCGGCGTACCGCAGGGAGGGAACCTAAGTCCGATTCTCAGCAATATCATGCTGAATGAATTGGACAAGGAACTGGAAGCAAGAGGACATCGATTCGTGCGATACGCAGACGATATGCTCATATTCTGCCGGAGCAGGAGGAGTGCGGAGCGTACCCTGACGAAAATTCTCCCTTACATCGAGAAGAAGTTGTTTCTCAAGGTAAACCGGGAGAAAACGATTGTGGACGATGCGACAAAAGTTAAATTTCTTGGCTTCTCATTCTACCAGAGCAAAGGGGAAACGCGGGTCAGAATCCATCCCAAATCCGTATCCAAGATGAAAGCTAAAGTGAAAGAGCTAACGTCGAGAAGCAACGGAATGGGCAACACCGACCGGGCGCTGAAGCTTAGGCGTTACATCATGGGATGGGTAAATTATTTCAAGCTTGCTGACATGAAACAACTACTCCAAACCACTGATAAATGGATGAGAAGGCGTATCCGAATGGTCTTCTGGAAGCAATGGAAACGAGTGAGGACGAAA
>NZ_JALXVO010000121.1:0-1130 GCF_025151705.1 Paenibacillus sp. p3-SID1389
AAATTAAAGTCAACAGGAGGTCCACTACATAATATGGGTACTAATTATTTGTCCGCTGTAACCCAGCAATTTCCGTTCCATTTATCTGTCACACAGGATTATCAGGACGAACAGATCATTCAAATGTTCCTGACGGCATGCGCCAAAGCGCCAAATACCCGCAGAAACTATTTTAGGGCCCTGGAGCATTTCAGGCAATTCCTTTCGGGAATGCGTTTTCGGGATGTGACTTGGAGGGAAATCGAAGCTTATAAAATCTACCTCACGAAGGGCTTCTACCGCGATGGCCAAAAACCGCTTGCTCCGGCCAGTGTGGCTGCATTTATCGCGCCTCTGAAGTCGTTTTATAAATGGGGAAGCGACAGCAGCATCGGCTTTTTCGATCATAATCCGGCGCAAAATGTCCGTATCCCGGCCATTGCCGTAACGAGCCGCAGACATTATCTTACCCGCAACGAGGTCGGCAAGCTGCTGGAGGCGTTGCGGCGCCAGAGCCTGAGAAATTACTTGATCGGCCTGTCTCTGGTGCTGTTGGGCCTTCGCGTGTCCGAGTTATGCGGCATCAAGTGGAAGGACTTTCATGCAGATATGCTGGAGACATCCATATGGCTCACCGTATCCCACGCAAAACGCGGAAAAACACGCGAGGTCAAAATTCCGCGAGAGCTCTGGAACATGTACCAGGAGCATGCACGCAGATTGGCGAAGGGGCATGAACCGGATCCGGAGTTGAAGCTGTTTGCAATTACGCCGCGGCAAATCGAACGAATCATTAAACAAGCAGGCATTGCGAGCGGAATTCAGAAGCAGCCGACCCCCCACTGGTTAAGACATACCAACGCGACGCTGGCATTGTTGCAGGGCGCCTCGCTGCAGCAGGTTCAGGAAAGCTTGGGGCACTCCCATATCAACACGACCCAGCGCTATCTGCACACCGTCGAGCAAATAAAGAAGGCGGCTCCTGACTTCGTACAGGACTGTTTGATGGAATTTATGTGATTTTTCTATTTTTTTAGTGCTATTTATCTATTTTTTGTGTCGAAAATAATGCAAAAATCGCTCTTTTGTCCTATAATATAACAAGGGTTAATTACAAACCTTGCCAAATTTCGACCAGTTTTTACCTAGGG
>NZ_JALXVO010000122.1:0-730 GCF_025151705.1 Paenibacillus sp. p3-SID1389
AGAGCAAAAATGCGAGCGACGGTCGGCACGCTGCTATCCGTGGGTTGGTTACCACATGTTATGCCTTCGTCAGGGAGAGCCCTTGCAAGCTAGAAACGCACGTTCAGTTTCTTTCAAAACCTAGTGCAAACGGACTACGCAAATTCTCTCCTGAACCTTCGTTTGCTCCCGGGCCTCGTGCTCCGGCGTGAGCTTGTCAAGCGTCTTCCTTGACAAGCGGTGGGGTACAATTCAACACTTTTCCAAATCCTCATCGAAGATGAGGAACGCCACACGGCGAGTGTGGGGGTGCAGGGGGCAACGTCCCCTGCGTCCTTCATCGTCCAAAGGCGTTAGGAGGCTGCTGGCTGCTCCACGGTTCGAGCAACCGCCCATATGAACCCAATCAATTCCCGGGCCACCGCACCGACGGCCACATTCTTGTGCTTGTTCTTTCCAAACACAAGATGACGGTATTTGTAATGCAATCTTTCTTGCGCCTTCCAGGACAACAGCTGTACGTCGGCGGGCATACCATCTAATCGCTTGGCGAGATCCCCTTTTACGGCAGGACGGTGACGGTAACTCCAAGCGGACTCCACCAAAGTCCGTCGTAAGCGGCCATTTCCGGCTTTGGTCATGCTGCCGCGGCGAGTACTTAGGCCCGTGGAATACTCACGAGGGACCAGTCCCAAGTACGCCATCAGTTGCGCAGGGGAGCGAAAACGCGCAAAGGTTCCGATTTCAGCCG
>NZ_JALXVO010000123.1:0-725 GCF_025151705.1 Paenibacillus sp. p3-SID1389
AACCTCATCTGTTGGTGAATCAGCGATTCATATAGCTCGTACTGGATATACCCGCGATCCATCACATGAATCGCATCGTCCGCCACCACCAGATCAAGAGCGACTTCCTGATCACTCACCGCCGCTGTGCTGTTGATGATCTTGCCGGGAAACACCGTTTCGCGATCGGCCACCACGAGCTGGGTATGGATCTTGACCGCATTTTGCTCTTTGCTCCAGTACGCCCAGCGTCCAGCTAGGGTAGGCAAGGTAAGCACGGTGGAGTCGAGAATCCGGAGCTTGCCGATATTCGGGATCCCTTGCTTCTGCTTGGTGATCTCCTGGATGCGTGCGATGTTGCAGAGAAAGATCGCTTGTAACAGATCCGTCGGGAGTTGCTTGATCTTTCGTGAAAGCTGAGAGGCACTGATCGACTTCAGATGGTCGTCCTGCAGATCCGGCATGATGCGAAGGTGTTCCGAGATTTCATCATAGCTGGTACGCCCTGCAAGCTGAGACTCCACAAAAATCTGAATGGCTTTACCGGTTGTAAGTTTGCGAGTGCGATGGTCGGCAAGCAGGCCGCGGTATTCTCCGACATTCAGCAAATTTAGGCATTTACAAATGACTGATTTTGAGTTATTGTTACCCATGCTATGGTCTCCTTCTGTTATGGAGTGGGTAACATGCCTACACCTTAACAATAGGAGATTTTTTTATGAGCAACCAGAAGAATACCAGTAATA
>NZ_JALXVO010000124.1:0-717 GCF_025151705.1 Paenibacillus sp. p3-SID1389
TCAACCCAAGGAGAGATTGCCGATCTTCTTCAGCTCTCTCGATCTGAGACCGTATGCCAAGGAACTGAGAAGCCGTTCACCCCGAGGCGCTGAGGGATACTGCAGACAAGGTATTCTACGAGCACTCTTGGCTGCGCCGCTTGAAGGAATAAGTACCTTTTCAGGGTTGCATAAGCGTTTGGATACGGATCTCCGGTTTCGTTATCAGTGTGGTCTTCCGCTGGATCGAGAAGCTCCTTCCATATCCACATTAAGCCGAGTTTTCTCAGAACTGACGAGAAAGGACTTGGCAAAACGGCTTTTTGAGGATTTGGTCACACGCTGTCAGCAGGAAGGTATCATAGAAGGCAGTAACGTCGCCATAGACAGCGCCGCTCTCCGCGCTTACGAGAAAAAGCAGCCCAAACGCAAAAGCGAGCAAACGGGTAATGCGAACTGGGGCGCAAAAATTGATTCCTTCGGCAATAAAATCACATGGTTTGGTTACAAAATTCATCTGGCGGTCGATACGAAAAGTGAATTGCCGATCGCCTTGGAAGTAACGCCGGCGCATGTCAATGATGGAGAAATGGCGCCGGGCCTGATCGAGAAAACAGCGTCCAGGACGAGCACACGATTTTTCATACTCGATGCGGGCTACGACCAAATGAAAGTTTATGAGGCCGCCCGCAACGTCAAGGCACAAGCCATCATTCCCCTTAATCTTCGGGGGGAGAA
>NZ_JALXVO010000125.1:0-670 GCF_025151705.1 Paenibacillus sp. p3-SID1389
TATCCTGGAAGGAAGGATATATGTTTTGCATATTTCCTTCTCTTCCGGGGAAACCAACTCTTATGGAGAGGTGTCCGAGTTGGCCGAAGGAGCACGATTGGAAATCGTGTAGGCGTCACAAGCGTCTCGAGGGTTCGAATCCCTCTCTCTCCGCCAGCAAGGACTTGAATATGGCCCGTTGGTCAAGGGGTTAAGACACCTCCCTTTCACGGAGGTAACAGGGGTTCGAATCCCCTACGGGTCACCATCTCTTTTCTTTAGTCATTCCAGATCTGGAGGCTTAGCTCAGCTGGGAGAGCATCTGCCTTACAAGCAGAGGGTCGGGGGTTCGATCCCCTCAGCCTCCACCATACTTCTTATTACTGACGCGGGGTGGAGCAGCCCGGTAGCTCGTCGGGCTCATAACCCGAAGGCCGCAGGTTCAAATCCTGCCCCCGCAATTATCCTCTTCAAGAGGATGGCATTATTCTCGTGTGGAGCCGTGGTGTAGAGGCCTAACATGCCTGCCTGTCACGCAGGAGACCGCGGGTTCGAATCCCGTCGGCTCCGCCATTTATCTTCTTAGTTAAGACTTGTACGAGCCATTAGCTCAGTTGGTAGAGCACCTGACTTTTAATCAGGGTGTCGAAGGTTCGAGTCCTTCATGGCTCACCAGTTTCATATTTATTAT
>NZ_JALXVO010000126.1:0-654 GCF_025151705.1 Paenibacillus sp. p3-SID1389
ATGCGTTGCTCGATCTCATCCAAAGCATGAAGCATTTCGCTGAATGCCACGTGCATGGACTCATACGGGAACGTAAGCTGCCCTAACCAGACGCGATACTTCTTGGTCCAGCGACGCTTTATGGTGGCGGGTGGTTCAATCTGGTGACGAAGCAGGAATTTCAAGATCCGCTGACGAGCCCGGTGGGCATCTTCCTTGGCAGCTTCACGGGCGCGAACCAATTCCCGTAGAGCCTCATCTTCCCGTTCGGGGACGTAAACGGGAGTGAGCTCTCCTGCACGATACAAACGCGCGAGTTGCTCGGCATCCCGTCGATCTGTTTTCACTTGGTCGCCGGGGCGTTTGGGAATGAGCGATGGAGCAATGACGACACAGTGGGCCCCCATGGAGGTGATCCAGCGATAGGTTTCGTAACCTGTGGGTCCTGCCTCGTAGCAAAACGATAGCGTTTCGGCCGCTCCCAGCTCTTTGATAAGCTTGCGTAACGCTGCCGGTGTGTGGGGAATGGTTCCGTAATAGCGTGGAGCTTCCCCGCTCACATCTGCAATCGCAACCGAAATTTTTTCTTTGGATACATCTAAACCGACGAATTTTGTGGTAGACTGCATAGTATCAGCTCTCCTTTGCTATGTAGCTCTGAAATGGTTTGGGTTA
>NZ_JALXVO010000127.1:0-631 GCF_025151705.1 Paenibacillus sp. p3-SID1389
CATCGAGTATGAAAAGTCGTGTGCTCGTCCTGGACGCTACTTTCTCGATCAGGCCCGGCGCCATTTCTCCATCATTTACGTGCGCCGGCGTTACTTCCAAGGCGATCGGCAATTCACTTTTCGTATCGACCGCCAGATGAATTTTGTAACCAAACCATGTGATTTTATTGCCGAAGGAATCAAATTTTGCGCCCCAGTTCGCATTACCCGTTTGCTCACTTTTGCGTTTGGGCTGCTTTTTCTCGTAAGCGCGGAGAGCGGCGCTGTCTATGGCGACGGTACTGCCTTCTATGATACCTTCCTGCTGACAGCGTGTGACCAAATCCTCAAAAAGCCGTTTTGCCAAGTCCTTTCTCGTCAGTTCTGCGAAGACTCGGCTTAATGTGGACACGGGGAGCTTCCCGATCCAGCGGAAGTCCACACTGATAACGAAACCGAAGATCCGTATTCAAACGATGATGCAATCCCGTAAAGGTAGCGATTCCTTCAAGCGGCGCAGCCAAAGAGTGCTCGTAGAATACCTTGTCTGCAGTATCCGTCAGCGCCTCGGGGTGAACAGCTTCTCAGTTCCTTGGCATACGGTCTCAGATCGAGAGAGATGAAGAAGATCGGCAATCGCTCCTTAGGTTGT
>NZ_JALXVO010000128.1:0-603 GCF_025151705.1 Paenibacillus sp. p3-SID1389
AAATCCCCAGAAAGTGACGATTTGCTTCGAAGCATATTCCGATTACTTTCTGGGGACCCCAAAAATTTGCTCTCATAGCTCAGTAGGTAGAGTGCATCCATGGTAAGGATGAGGTCACCGGTTCGATCCCGGTTGAGAGCTTCCCTACATATGGCCCGTTGGTCAAGGGGTTAAGACACCTCCCTTTCACGGAGGTAACAGGGGTTCGAATCCCCTACGGGTCACCATCTTCTTTCATATGTAGTCCCAGATATCTGGAGGCTTAGCTCAGCTGGGAGAGCATCTGCCTTACAAGCAGAGGGTCGGGGGTTCGATCCCCTCAGCCTCCACCATAAATATTGGGGATTAGCCAAGCGGTAAGGCAACGGACTTTGACTCCGTCATGCATAGGTTCGAATCCTATATCCCCAGCCATTTTTCTAAGTAAGAGCCATTAGCTCAGTTGGTAGAGCACCTGACTTTTAATCAGGGTGTCGAAGGTTCGAGTCCTTCATGGCTCACCAGTTTTCCTTGCGCGTGTGGCGGAATTGGCAGACGCACTAGACTTAGGATCTAGCGTCTTTGACGTGGGGGTTCAAGTCCCTCCACGCGCACCATCTATGC
>NZ_JALXVO010000129.1:0-509 GCF_025151705.1 Paenibacillus sp. p3-SID1389
TGTCCTCCCGACGACTTCCTTTGTTTGAGTGCAGAAGATGCGGCTATCAAGCCTCGCCTTTGGTCGGCACCATTTTTGAAAGAACCCATCTGCCTTTGGTGAAGTGGTTCCAAGCCATGGAGCTGTTTCTGCTTCCCGACGGCATCTCGGCGCTGCGGTTGAGTCAGGTAATCCAAGTTACCTACAAGACCGCTTGGCTCATGCTGCACAAAATCCGCCATACCCTCGGTGAATGTGATGCCCGGGAACTGCTCTCTGGAGAGGTAAAGGTGAACCGCGATCAGTATGGGACGGACACCAACCGCTTTCATCCAGCTTCTCAACCTTATGCCACCGCAGTCGTCGCCGGCTGCACGGTCACGGAGTCTGGTGAGCCCGAGCGAGTGAAGATCCAACTGATACCGCATAAAAGAGGAGGCGAGCAATGGGCTACCCGGCGCGATCTCGCGGAGTTCATCAACAAGCATGTAGACGTCCATACCTCAACCAAGCGGTGGTTCCCTTTCGTT
>NZ_JALXVO010000013.1:0-90806 GCF_025151705.1 Paenibacillus sp. p3-SID1389
TTTAGTTATAAAGGAACTAACCGCACGTTTTAAGTGATAGTTCAATATTCTATCTCCTTTACAAGGATTTCGCATAACTCCCTTATCTCTGCACGTCACAAATACCATCTTGACCTGGGGATTTGCGTAATCGATTACATCTCCTTAATTATACCTCCATTCCTTAATTCTGTAAGTTGTAATTTATCCTCCTCCCGTAGTCTGCTATCTCCCCTGCTGATCACGTAATATCCGATCAAGTGGACTCTCAATCTGTTTCAGATTCTTGGTGCTGACGTGAGTGTAGCGTTCGGTGGTGGAGGGATTGGCGTGGCCCAGCAGTTCCTGGATATAGCGGAGGTCGGTGCCGTTCTCAAGCAAATGGGTGGCGAAAGAGTGCCGAAGGACGTGAATGCCTACCTGTTTCCGGATGCCGGAGGTTTGCAGGGCTTCCTGAAATACCATTTGCAATGAAAGTTCATGCAAGTGGCTCCCCGAATGCTGCCCCGGAAACAACCACATCGAGTTGGAGAGTCGCTCCGCTTCTACGTATTTTTGGATCATGTCCCAAGCCGTTTGCGATAGTAAGGTATGCCTGTCCTTTTTGCCTTTTCCTTGCCGGACTCGAAGGAGGCCGCGTTCTGGGTCGATATCCGTGACTTTCAGCCGGACGACCTCGCTCACGCGCAGCCCTGAGGCGTAAGCCAGATACAACATCGTGCGGTGCTTCAGATTCGTCGGCGCTTGGATAACGCGGAGTACTTCCTGCTCCGATAGGACATAGGGCAGTTTTTTCTCTTTTTGGGGTCGGATATATTTCATCTGTTCGGAAGGTTGCTTGAATACCTCGACGGCCAGGAAACGCAAAGCACTGATGGCTTGGTTCACATAAGCAGGAGAGTGCCCTTGCTCAAGGAGCTGCAAAGCATACTGTTGTGTACGGGACGAGTCGATGATCGCGGACGTCATTTTCTCATCCTTGAGGGTTCCTGGGCTTTTCATCTTCAAATGATCAGCCAAGTTCTGTAAATATCGCCGGACATGCCCCCTGTAGGCCTTGCTGGTTTTGAGGCTGTATCCCTTCAGCTTGAGCGTGGTGAGCAGCTTTTGATCCAGGGCCTGAATGAGTTTTTCATTACTGGATAGCTTTGACGACACGGCTAACCCGTCCATTCGAATCTCCGCTTCCGGAAAGCACTCTGCGAATTGCCTGATTTTCTCCTCTGTGCAAGGAAAACGCCAGAACTTCCCATTAGGATCCCACTTCCCTCCCCCAACCGCACGCAGCTTACCTACATCCTCTTTCGAGAAATCCTCCAATTTCACGGAAACCTGATCATGTTCGATCCGATGAATATGAATGTACATCCCTGATCCCCTCCATTATTCTGTCTAGCTCGAAAAAAAGAGACAGCCCCTCCCGGGGTCTGTCTCCGATTCTTTCGGATGAATGGCGTTACTTTATCGGTATAAATCCATTAGATTCTATTACTGCATAAACCACATTTTAAACATATGCTTCGTGGTCGCCTTGTTCATTTCGGCGATGGAGGTGGTCAGCGGGATGCCTTTCGGGCAGGCGCGGACGCAGTTTTGCGAGTTGCCGCAGCCTTCGATGCCGCCGGGTTCCATCAGGGCCTCCAGACGCTCTTCGGCGTTCATCTCGCCTGTTGGATGCGCGTTGAATAAGCGCACTTGGGAAATGGCTGCCGGACCGATGAAGTCCGTCTTCTCATTGACGTTTGGACAAGCTTCAAGGCAGACGCCGCAGGTCATGCACTTGGACAATTCATACGCCCATTGCCGTTTCTTCTCCGGCATCCGAGGCCCCGGTCCCAGATCGTACGTGCCGTCGATCGGAATCCATGCTTTCACCCGCTTGAGCGCATTAAACATCCGGCTGCGGTCGATCACCAGGTCACGCACGACCGGGAACGTCCGCATCGGTTCAATGCGAATCGGCTGTTCCAAATTGTCGATGAGTGCCGCACAAGCCTGGCGCGGTTTGCCGTTGATCACCATGGAGCAGGCGCCGCACACTTCCTCCAGACAGTTGGACTCCCAGCAAACCGGCGAGGTATGCTCGCCCTTCCGGTTTACCGGGTTCCGCTGGATTTCCATCAAGGCGCTGATCACGTTCATGCCAGGGCGGTAATCCAGCTCGAATTCTTCCGTATAAGGCTTCGAGTTCGGATCATCCTGGCGTGTAATGATGAATTTAACTTTTTTGGCCGTTTGTTGTTTGGCCGTTACATCCGTTTCCGCCATTGCCATGGGTATCCCCTCCTATTTGTCCTTCGAGTAGTCGCGAATCCGCGGCGGGATCAAGGAAACGTCGACCGGTTCGTACGAAATTTCCGGACCGTCCGGCGTCCATTTCGCCATCGTTGTCTTCAAGAATTCTTCGTCGTTCCGGTTCGGGAACTCCGGTTTATAATGCGCGCCCCGGCTTTCGTTACGAAGCAACGCGCCCTTCGTCATCGCTTCGGCCAGCTCCAGCATGTTCCACAGCTGACGGGTGAATGCGGCTCCCGTATTGTTCCAGCGGGACGTATCGTTGATGTTGATCTTTTTGTAACGTTCTTTGAGTTCCTTGATTTTGTTGATGGTAGCTTCTAGTCGATCGTTATGACGAACGACAGTCATGTTCGCCGTCATCCATTCACCCAGTTCTTTGTGGATGACATAAGCATTTTCGGTGCCATCCATCGCCAGGATGCCTTCGTACTTCTCTTCTTGGGCTTTGCGGTAGCTTTCGAAGACGCTTGGATTCAGATCCTCAGTCGACTTCTTCAGGCCACGAAGATATTCGACCGCTTTCGGTCCGGCCACCATACCGCCGTAAATCGCCGACACCAGCGAGTTCGCACCAAGACGGTTCGCGCCGTGATATTGGTATTCACATTCTCCTGCCGCAAACAGACCAGGAATGTTGGTCATTTGGTTATAGTCGACCCACATGCCGCCCATGGAGTAATGGACTGCCGGGAAAATTTTCATCGGAATCTTGCGCGGGTCATCACCCATGAACTTCTCATAAATCTCAATAATCCCGCCGAGTTTCACGTCCAGCTCTTTCGGATCTTTGTGGGACAGGTCGAGATACACCATGTTCTCGCCGTTAATGCCCAGCTTCAGGTCCACGCACACATGGAAAATTTCCCGTGTCGCAATATCCCGCGGTACAAGGTTACCGTAAGCCGGATATTTCTCCTCCAGGAAGTACCACGGTTTGCCGTCCTTATACGTCCAGATCCGTCCGCCTTCGCCGCGTGCAGATTCCGACATCAGACGCAGCTTGTCATCGCCCGGAATCGCCGTTGGGTGAATTTGAATGAACTCACCGTTAGCGTACGTGACGCCTTGCTGATACACGGCACTGGCCGCGGTCCCCGTGTTGATGACCGAGTTCGTCGTTTTACCAAAGATAATCCCTGGGCCACCTGTCGCCAAAATGACCGCATCGGAAGGGAACGTGGTGATTTCCATCGAGCGAAGGTTTTGTGCGGTAATGCCGCGGCAGACGCCTTCATCGTCCAAAACAACAGACAGGAACTCCCAGTTTTCATATTTCGTGACCAGGCCGGCCGCTTCATGACGGCGTACCTGCTCATCCAGCGCGTACAGCAGCTGTTGTCCGGTCGTTGCTCCGGCAAACGCCGTGCGGTGATGCTTCGTCCCGCCGAACCGGCGGAAATCAAGCAGCCCCTCCGGCGTGCGGTTGAACATGACGCCCATCCGGTCCATCAAGTGAATGATGCCAGGTGCAGCTTCGCACATCGCCTTCACCGGCGGTTGGTTGGCCAGGAAATCCCCGCCGTATACGGTATCGTCAAAATGCTCCCAAGGCGAGTCGCCTTCGCCTTTCGTATTCACGGCCCCGTTAATGCCGCCTTGCGCGCACACCGAGTGGGAACGTTTTACCGGCACAAGGGAAAACAGCTGTACCGGCACGCCTGCTTCGGCTGATTTGATCGTAGCCATCAAGCCGGCCAAGCCGCCGCCAACGACGATTAAGCTTTGTTTAGCCATTTGCTTTCAACTCCTAAAAGTTTTGTGAGCGATACTTCAACGGAAATGCTTCGTACAAAACTTGCACCGGAAGCATTCGCTTAGTTTTGTGAGCGTTACTTCAAACGAGTCATCTACGAACAAAGCCTAAGCCATCCAAGCCTTTGCCGTCTCCAGCAAGGCAGTGCCTTCGGCTTGGAATTCCGAGCCGCGGAATGCGATCAGCGACCACACGAACATGATAGCAACGATCGCGAACAAGCCCATGCAAATATAGGAGGACACACGTTGCGACCGCGGGCCGACTGTCACGCCCCAGCTGACGAGGAACGACCACAATCCATTCGTAAAGTGGAAGGCCGCCGACACGACCCCAATGATATACAACGTGAAGAGAAGCGGGTTGCTGACGATCTCATGCATCAAGCCGCCCAATTCCTCATGCTCCACATTGCCCAGCGCTACCTGTACACGGGTCTCCACCACGTGCCAGATCACGAACACAAACGCGATAACGCCGGTAATCCGCTGCAACAAATAACGCAGGTTGCGCTCGGTTGGGAACCGCCGATTGTTCGGCTTCGCCTGAAACGCAATATAAAGCCCGTAAACCCCGTGATACAAGAGCGGCAGCCAGATCCCAAAAATCTCCAAAACCAAGACGAGCGGCAGGCTGTTCAGGAACGCGACAGCTTCCCTAAAGCCTTCGCTCCCGCCTTCCACCGCCGAAAAGTTGGTGATCATGTGCTCCAGCAGGAAAAATCCCAGCGGAATGACGCCCAGCAGCGAGTGCAGTTTTCTGGAATAAAACCCTTTCATAAATGCGTATACCCCTTTCTCATTCCATCATCCGTTTCAACTTGCGCAATTTCACTCAAGATTCGACCTTACGGGGGCGCGGAGGTTGAATATGATAAATACCACACCGCAGTCGGTAAAACCCCTTTGTACCTCCAGTTACTTGTGAACAACTTGTGTCACTTTTCATGTTACTCCTTTTTATCTTATAATGGAATTGCAATATATTTATTAATCATTATAACAAATTCGCATAAGCTAACCTGTCGAATCTTGTCCTTCACCCAGAAAAAGGAGGTAACCCATGCTGGAAGAGTTGCTGGTGTTCACCACCGTCGTGGAGCAATCCAGTTTGAACAAAGCATCCAAGCTGTTAAACCTGTCCCAGCCCGCCCTTTCGCGGAAAATCGCCAAGTTGGAGGAGGAGTGGGGGGTCTCCCTGTTTCACCGCAAAGGGAAAAGACTCGAGCTGACCCGCGTCGGGCAGGAAGCTTACCAATATGCGCTGGAACAGCGGCAACGCCACCAGAACTTCCTGCAGACCGTGTCCCGAATCAAGGCAGCGGAGCGCCGTATCGTCACGTTAGGCGCCAGCCTGACGACGATCCAAACCACCCTGCCGCCGCTCGTGACCTCATTAATGGAGAAGTTTCCAGATATCGAATTGAAGCTCGTTACCGGCAAAACCCATGAAATCGTCTCTTATGTCCGCGAGAAGAGAGTGGACTTCGGCGTCGTGGCCTCCCTGGTGAACGAGACGGGCTTGAAATGCTTGCCGCTGTTCAAAGACCACCTCGAGTTGGTCGTTCCCAAAGGGCATGAGCTAGCCGCCGCCGGGCAGAAGCGCCGTCTGATCATGGACGATCTGAACGGTCGGCCGATGATCGTATTTTCCAAGGGAACTTGGTATCGCCGGCTGATCGACGACCTGTTTGGACGCTACAGCATCGTGCCCGATATTCGCATGGAAATCGATTCGTTTGAAGCGATCGTCCGCCTGCTGCCGATCTGTAAAGCAGCCGCGCTATTGCCCAAATCGTACCTGCGTATGCCGCTGCTGCGGGATAACGGCCTGCTGACCGTGCCGATTCCAGAACTGGCCCAGACACGGCGCGAAACCTGTCTCGTATATGGCGACAAATCGGAGCTGACGAGCGAAACGAAGGAATGGATCACGCAAATCCGCGAAACCCTCGTGAAAGAATTGCCGCTCTAACGCCACCATGATCCACCCGAACCTAAACAGCTATTCGTTACACCAAAAAAGCTGCCGCTCCTTCAGGCTAAAACCTGGATTAGCGGCAGCTTGTCTATTTTAAATGAAGTATCGCAAATAAACGTAGAGGCTGGAGATCAAAATGGTGACGATCATCAGCGGCAGCCCGTATTTCAAATATTTTAGGAAGCTGATCGGTTCCCCTTCCTTGGCGGACATCCCAGCAGCGATCAAATTGGCGCTGGCTCCGATTAATGTTCCGTTTCCACCGAGACAAGCGCCAAGCGATAGGCTCCACCATAGCGGCTCCAGGTGCTGAATCCCCATTCCGCCCATGTCTTGGATCATCGGAATCATCGTCGCCACCAGCGGAATATTGTCGATAAACGCCGATGCCAAAGCACTCAGCCAGAGGATCAGCATCGAGGTGGTTAGCGGATCGCCTCCAGTCAGGCGCATCACCTCTTCGGCCACTCTCGTAATGATTCCCGTTTCAACCAACCCTCCGACCAATACGAACAAACCCACGAAAAAGAAGATGGTGGGCCATTCCACCGAACGGAAGGCTTGTTCCATCACGTGCTCGCCGGTCATGAGCAGCAGCAAGAAGGCGCCAGCCAGCGCAATAGTAGCCGTTTCCAGATGTATGTATTGATGAAGGAAAAAGCCCAACAAGGTCAACCCCAAGGCGATCAGGCATTGGGTGAGCAGCTTTTTCTCCGTAATCAAGCCCTCCAGACTGATCTCCATCAAGCTCTGTTGATGAGCATAAGCCTTTTTCAACTCTTTGCGGAAGATCACGATCACAAGCGGCAGAATCACTGCCAAAATGATCAACACGACTGGCGTCAAATTTTGCATGAAGGCTACGAAGGTCAGTTCCTTCACGGCGCTGCCAATCATAATGTTGGGAGGGTCTCCGATTAAAGTCGCCGTCCCGCCGATATTCGTGGCAAGAATCATAGAAAAGAGGTAAGGGAACGCCTGAACCCTCAACCTCCGCGTAATGCTAAATGCCACCGGGACCATCAAAATAATGGTCGTTACGTTATCCAGGAATGCCGAACCTATCGCGGTGATCAGCGCCAGCAACCACAGCAGAGTGATCGGATTGCCTTTGGCCAGCTTGGCCGTCCATATGCCGATGTACGTGAATAAACCGGTCTTGGCTGTCGTATTCACGATGATCATCATCCCGATCAAGAGTCCCAGCGTATTAAAATCAATATGATGCACTGCGCTCTCCTGATCAAGGATGCCAAAGATTATCATGAACGCCGCACCAGCCATAGCCAGCACCGTTCGGTGAATTTTCTCAGATATAATGAGTGCGTAGGTCAGCAAAAAAATGATTAAAGCCCAAATGGCCTGTTGTTCCATACTTCTCTCCGTTCCATGCTAGTAAGCCATCTTACCATCTTATTAAGGATTGATGATTGATTCAAATTGCTCGATATTTTTCTTTGCTCCTATAATAACCATAATGTCGCCTTCATTTAACTGATCCATCGCAGTGGGAGCAACCAAAATACCGCCATTGCGGTGAATCGCCACGATGCTGCAGCCAAAGCGTGCCCGCATATTGAGGTCACCTATGCTTTTATGGTTCAAGCAAGTGGGAACTTTCATTTCTACGATGCTGTATTCCTTCGACAGTTCAATATAATCCAGCAAATTTGGAGTAACCAGCTGATGGGCCACACGAACCCCCATGTCGCGTTCTGGATAAATCACCCGATCCACCCCCAGCTTCTCCAGAGCTCGGCCGTGCAGAAGCGAGATCGCTTTGGCAACTACCGTTTTAATGCCAAGATCTTTGAGGAGAATAGCTGCCAGGATGCTCATTTGAATGTCGGTGCCAATCGCTACGATCCCGCAATCGAAATTACGAACCCCCAGCGACTTCAGCACCTCTTCTTCTGTAGCATCGGCGACAACCGTATGCGTGAGCCGATCGCTAAGTTCTTCCACGATCTCTTCATTCCGGTCGATGCCCAGAACCTCATATCCTAACTCCATCAATTCCAAGGCCAGACTCGAGCCGAAGCGCCCCAAGCCGATGATCACAAACTGCTGCTTTTTCATTTTTGCCCGTTTTCCCCTTATCCAATAATGATTTTGCCTTCTGGATGGCGGTACAGCTCTTTTCCTTTCTTCGGACCGAGCGCATAAGCAAGCGTCAGCGGCCCGAGCCGACCGGCGAACATGGTGAAGCTGATGATAATTTTACCGATAACCGTTAGTTTCCCCGTCAACCCCATCGTAAGTCCGACCGTGCCGAAAGCCGAAGTGGTTTCAAACAAAATCGATAAAAAGCTCGCGTCCTCCGTGGTAGACAATACCATTGCCACTGCTAAGACCAGGAATAAGGCAAGCATCGTGATCGTAAGCGCCTTAAAGACCCGTTCCCCGGCCATCCGGTACCTGAACAGGACTAGGTCAGTCCTTCCGCGAATCATCGAACCAACCGAGCCGACCAGAATCGTAAATGTGGTCGTCTTAATTCCGCCCCCCGTAGAGCCTGGGGAGGCCCCGATAAACATCAGGATGATCATGAAGAATTGCGTTGCCTGCCGTAATGACCCAATATCCAGCGTGTTGGCTCCCGCCGTACGCGGCGTCACCGATTGGAAAAACGAACCCCAGATCTTGCCGCTCCAACTGAGCTGAGCAAGCGTACGCGAGTTCGTGAACTCAAAGATGAAAATGACTAACGCCCCGATCACGATCAGCACCGACGTCATCGACAATACCACCTTCGAATGCAACGACAGCTTCCGCCGCTTCCGAAACTCGAATACGTCGGACAGTACGATAAATCCGATCCCGCCCGAGACGATCAGAAACATTGCAACGAAGTTCACGATCGGATCAGCAACGTACTTCGTGAAGCTTTGATATTCACCAAACAGGTCAAACCCTGCATTATTGAACATCGAGACCGCGTGCCAAACTCCGAAATACAGCGCCCTACCAATCGGCATATCGAATGACCAGCGAATCGCAAACATCAGCGCCGCACTGGATTCAATAACGAGCGAATATAACAGAACTTTGCGGATTAACCGTACGATTCCTTCCACAGAGTTTTGGTTCATCGCTTCTTGGAGGATGAGACGGTCTTTTAGCGATATTTTTCGTTTCAGGACAAGGGAGAACAAAGTGGCCATGGTCATAAACCCAAGCCCCCCAATCTGGATCAGCAGGACGATCACGACTTGTCCAAAGGTTGAAAAATAGGTCCCGGTATCAACCACGACCAACCCCGTAACACAGGTTGCTGAAGTAGCCGTGAACAGTGCGTCGACGAACGGGAGTGTTACCCCGGTCGTACTGGAAATCGGCAGCATGAGCAGTAGCGCACCCAGCAAAATAATGATCGCAAACCCAATCACTAATACCTGCGGCGGAGAAAGGTTTATTTTCTTCGTATTCAACGCGTTCACCTCATCGTCTTCCTGAAAAAAGAACAAAAGAAAAAAGCACTGGAAATCCAATGCCTTTCGGTGTTTGGTTCCTGATGCACAAGCCTACGAGGTTAGCTGACGGATTCGGACATGCCCAGTTGCCCTATTCGCGGAACATATCCCCTTGCTGGGAGTTGAAGCTCCGTGAAATTCACCCCAAAATATACGGTTCCCCCGTTTTCATTGCGAAATTCGGCCAATCTTTTCAATTGTTTTCAATCATTTTTCGTCAAATGGATTATATCCCTTATTCCGTCCCGCCACAAAGCTCTATTTTCAAGAAAAAGACCAGAAAAGGACGAAATCAGGGATTGTGCAGATTAAGTTCGCCCCCAATCTAAATGATGCGTAGACTTGCCGAAGTTTTTGCCGTTTCTCGTCAATTTTGCCCTCCGTCTGGCGCAGGGGGGATAGCTGTGTTATCTTTACTTTGACGTACTTGAGGGAAAAACATACCTCATAATATAAGAAGAGTACGTGTTCCCGATTTCATTCAACTTAATAACAAAGGAGTTTTGCGAGTGAGTTCCCCTTTGACGTCAAATGGCCGCCGCAGGATGAAGACCAAAAATCTGTGGCTGCTGGCCGCCCTAGGATTCATTGTGTTCGTCGCCGTTCAACTGTTTCCGACCACCGATTCGGAGTCCTTGCAGCTGCAGCAAGCAAATGAGGTGATCAGCAAACCGGAAGCAGCTGCCCATGCAAGTGAATTTGTCCAATCCGTACTTGGGATCGACCTGCCGAATCCCACGAAGGATAAAGCATTGATTACATACGAAACGCGTTCCGATCTGTTTGGTTACTTAACCAAAGCCGATCTGCTCGCCCCATACTTAAAAACGTATGACAAGCAATTTCCATATGACGTATTTCGCGTCCGTTACACGGACCCCACCGAATCGTTAAGCGCCGTGACCGTGGATGTCCATATGACCACCGGTCAAGTCGTCGGCTTCGAGGAGATCAGTTCCTCCAGCAACGCCACCAAGCAGATGATGCTTGATGTAGGATCGGAAACCACCGATTCCATGAAGGCATGGGAGGGGGATTTAACGTTAGCGGAGAAAGAAGAGCTGGCACAGCCTTACCTGAACGCCTTTGGATTTAAACCAAGCGATCTGGAGCTGGCCTCCGGTGAAGGGGATGTGGGCCTCCTCTACCATATCAATGGCTACACGTTAGGCGAATCGCAAGCGGAAATCAAGCTCAGCTTCGAATACGGCAAGGTTTCCTCGTTGGAGAGCTATTTTACCGTACCGCAGGCTCATCAGGACTACGTCGCCGGACAGACGAAAATCGCCAGCTGGCTCACCTATGCCGGATACGCCCTGTTGACGTTCGTGCTGGCGATTCTGGCGATCGTCTACAGCGCGCTGACGCGGGCCCATACCTCGTTTAAGCGGGGTATTTTCCTGGCTTCGGCTTACTTCGTGCTATCCACGATTGGAACGATCAACATGATCCCCGTGTTCCAAAAAGACGGTCTTGAATCCGGCGTGCTCATCTTTGGCCTCTTCTTCCAAGGTCTGGTGACGTTGTTCCTCGCCGCTTCCGTGTACTTCTCGCTGGTGGGCGGCGATGGACTGTGGCGGAAGAACGGCATCAACTTGTGGGCGCGATCACGGGAAGAAGGGTACGGCCGTTCCATCCTGACCTCCGTGGCTGACGGGTATGCCTGGGCATTGATCCTGTTAGGCGTTCAATCCGTTGTTTTCTTCATTTTAGAGCAAACGATTCATACCTGGTCCACGACCGATGCGACGCAATCGCCTTACAACATGGTGTACCCGCTATTGTTTCCGCTGCTGGCTTGGGTGGCAGGGATCGGAGAAGAAGCGGTGTATCGCTTGTTCGGGATCCCAATGCTGAAGAAAATGTTCCGCAGCACCTTTATCGCCTGCCTGCTGTCGACCTTAATCTGGGCGTTTGGCCACACGTTGTATCCGATTTATCCGGTCATTTCGCGCCCGATCGAATTAACCTTTATCGGACTGCTGTTCAGCTTCGTGTTCCTGCGCTACGGCTTCGCGACCGTTGTCTTCTCGCACGTCATCTTCGACAGCATCCTGATGTCGCTGAGCCTGATGTTTATGGGCGGAGCGCTGAACATCGTCGCCGGGTTGTTCTACATCGCCTTGCCGGCGATCGTTGCGTATGTGATTTACTTGTTTAACCCGCCAAGCAAGGAGCGGAAGACCCCGACGCCGCAACAAAAAGAGGAGCCGTATGTTATGACTCCTCTGGCGGATCTTCGTCCCGAAGGGCATTAAGGATTTGACGGGCTAATTTATCCCCGATAGAAAGAGGCCGAAAGTCTTCGACGGAGGCCTCTTTAATTTTTTTCAGCGATCCAAAGTGCTTAAGCAGCGCCTTCCGGCGTTTCTCCCCGATGCCGGGGATCGAGTCCAGCCGTGAGGCGACCATCGACTTGGCCCGCTGTTCGCGATGGAACGAAATGGCGAAGCGGTGCACCTCGTCCTGAATCCGCTGCAGCAGGTAGAACTCCTGGCTGTCGCGCGGCAGATAAACCGGCTCCGGCGGATCAAACGCCATCAGCTGTGCGGTTTTATGCTTGGCGTCCTTCACGAGGCCGCATACCGGGATGTGTAGGCCCAGCTCGTTCTCCAGCACATCGGTAGCCGCAGAGATCTGCCCCTTGCCTCCGTCGACCACGATTAGGTCAGGCCGCGGTAAATTCTCCTTCAGCACCCGCTCATAGCGACGGCGGATGACCTCGCGCATCGTCTCGTAATCGTCCGGGCCCTTCACGGTTTTTACTTTATATTTGCGGTATTCCTTCTTGGCCGGCTTGCCGTCAATGAACACCACCATGGCTGAGACCGGGTTCGACCCTTGGATGTTGGAGTTATCAAACGCTTCGATCCGCGACACCGACTCCAGGCCAATCGCTTTGCCGAGGTTCTCGGCCGCCTTCGAGGTGCGTTCCTCATCCCGTTCGATCAGGCGGAACTTCTCGTCCAGCGTCACGCGCGCGTTCTCCTCGGCCATTTTGGTCATTTGCCGCTTTAAGCCGCGTTGCGGCACCAGCGTCTTCACCCCCAGCCATTCCTGCAAGGCGGTTGGAGCATCGAGCGCGCCGGCCTCCTCTTGATCCTCCGGCTTCTCCGGCAGCAGAATCTCCTGCGGCAAAGCCGGGTTATCGCTGTAATACTGCGTCACGTAGGACATAAAATCGCCGTAGGCGTCGCCGTAAAACGGAAAGACCGACGCATGCCGTTCGATCATTTTTCCCTGACGCATGTATAGAATCTGCACGCACATCCAGCCCTTGTCTACGGCATACCCAAACACGTCGCGGTCCTTCGCATCGGTCACCGTAATCTTCTGCTTCTCCATCAGCGCATCGATGTTGATGATTTGGTCGCGCAGTTCCTTGGCCCGCTCGAATTGCAAGGCTTCGGCCGCCTCGTGCATTTTGCGCTCCAGCTCTTTCTTGATCTCCTCATGCCCGCCGCTAAGGAACGAAACAATTTCTTGAGTCATCTTCTCGTACGTTTCCTTCTCCACCTCATGCACGCAAGGCGCCAAGCACTGGCCGATGTGATAATACAAGCACACTTCCTTCGGCATCACATTGCATTTGCGCAGCGGATACATGCGGTCGAGCAGCTTCTTCGTTTGCTGAGCCGCGTAGGCGTTCGGATACGGACCAAAATATTTTGCTTTATCTTTAAGCACCCGCCGGGTCACTTCCAGCCGGGGATGCGGTTCATTCGTAATTTTGATATAGGGGAAAGTCTTGTCATCCTTCAGGAGGATATTGTAACGCGGATGATGTTCTTTAATCAGGTTACATTCCAGGATCAGTGCTTCCATATTGCTCGCGGTCACGATGTATTCGAAGTCGCGGATCTCGGATACGAGCAGCTGGGTTTTCCCGTTATGGCTGCCTGTAAAATAGGAACGGACCCGGTTCTTCAGCACCTTGGCTTTGCCGACGTAAATGATCTTACCGTCTTTGTTCTTCATTAAGTAACAACCCGGGGAATCGGGCAGCAGCGCCAGTTTATGTTGGATTCGCTCCATCGCTTTCTCGTAACTTAACGTTTCATTGGCCGATGTGTCCAAGCTTCCTCCTCCTTTCTCCACTCCAAGTTAACGCAGAAAACGCCTCCGGCCCAAACCGGAGGCGTCATCCAAGGCGTCAAGCGACGCGCCTGATCGTCTGGATTATTGATGTTTAGCGATCAGGTTCTTCAGCGTATCCTTCGAGTTCAATCCGACGATTTTATCGACCGGTTGACCGTCTTTGAACAGGATCAGTGTAGGAATGCTCATCACGCCGAAACGGGAAGCTGTTTCCGGGTTATCATCCACGTTCAGCTTGGCGATCTTCACGGAGTCACCTACTTCTGCATCCAGCTCCTCCAGAATCGGAGCGATCATTTTGCAAGGGCCGCACCATGGAGCCCAAAAATCAACAAGAACCGGACCTTGTCCTTCGATTTCAGCATTGAAGGACTGATCGGATACGTTCACGATAGCCATGATAATTTCCTCCTTATTTGGGTTGCCCGGCCTGGCACTTTAGTGACACAAGCGCGAACAACTGGATAGTTAGACAAAAAAATTGGAGCAGTCAGCCCAAAAAGCTGTTGCCGAACTCATTATACCACACTACACTGAAAAAAAGAAAGTGTATGGTAACGCCTTCTTTACAAAACGAAAAAAGTTTGGTTATACTAAGAATAACCTGAAAACGGATTGTCTATGACATATTTCATTGACGAGACGATAATTTCCTGAGGAGGCCCGTCGCCATGGATGCTAACACGCATGCGAACGATCCGCGGCAGCATATCAACGAAGAACCCCGCAACGATCTGTTTGATTTGATGAACGGCTTTTTTGGCATGTTGACGTTTATGATCGTGATTTTCTTCGGCATGGTCATCATTAAATTTATCGCCAGCTAGGCGGTAACCAGACCTCGAATTAACGAAAGAGCCAGGCGATCCCCCGATAAGGGATGTGCTCGGCTCTTTATCTTTGTCCGCAGTATTCCGTTATTAGGCTTGGCCGCGCTTATTCGTCCCATTCACCTGAACAACGTTCACGAACGGGGCAATCCGATCCATTAACCGTTGGCCCTTATGCCGCTCTTCCCCGTCCTTGCTCGTAAAGCTCAAATGCTTCTCCAACGCACTCAAGGAATAGTTTGACGTGTAGAACGTGGGCTTCCGGTTCATCCGATAATTCAAAATCGCGCCCATGACATGGTCGCGCACCCACGGATTCAGGTTCTCTGCACCGATATCGTCAAAGATCAGCAGATCCACCTGCTTCATCATTTCCACCGTTTCGCGCAGCTTGTCGCTGTCCTGCAGCATGCTCTTCAGCTCTTCCACGAATTCCGGCATATAAACGATGGCGCCGGAGTAACCTTCCTTGGCCAGTTCGTGCAGCAAATAGCACATCAAGAACGTTTTGCCGGTGCCAAACGGACCTTCCAGATACAGCCCTTTCGTTTGCAGGCCGGATTCCTTCGTTTCATTAATATAGCGGAACACTTGCCCTACCGCCGGCGCACGCATGGCATCCTTCGTCATGATTTCCACTTCGTCATAACCGGCTTCCAGCGCCCGCTCATCCACATAAAAGCTATGAATCCGTTTCTTGACGGACAATTCGCGCTCATATTGCAGTTGCTTGGGGCATGGCACCTGACGATCTACAAGCTGCGGGCTCCCGCCCACCTGCTCGACCGTCAGCTTCGTGAAATGGCCGGGGAAATCGTTGGGACATTGCTCCAAGCCCGGGCAGTTGGCGCAGTGCTTGCTGTCGTTGATGTATTGATACAGCTTGGCCATCCCGCGCGTCAGCTGCTCCTGTTCCAGCTCCGGATGTTGGTCCCGGAGTTCCCTTACCAGCGGGTCATTCATCAGACGTGCGGTCAGCTCCTCGGAGCGTTGTTTGAATTGCGTGCTTTTCATCTGCGTAAGCAGTTCCCCAAGTGATTCCATTGGTTGTGTCACCTTCCTTCCCCAAGCCTAAACGGATTCAGACTTCTTTTTTATGCTTTCCGGATTGCATGCGTTCCGCCATCTTAATCAGCTCAGCAAATTCTTCTTCCGATACGGCGGTCTCCTGGCCAGTCCGTTCCACAATCGGGATTTCCGGCTTCGGCTTCGCTCCGCGGCTGCCGTAGGTTCGCGCCCGTCCTCCACCGGAGGCGGCGCCGCCCGCCTTCTCCTTGACCTTCTCCTTCACCTTCGATTGGTCGCGGATATATTGTACGGCCTGCTCATACGTGTTGATCTGCTTAAGCAGCATGTTGGCTGCGATCGCATCGATGAAATTGCGATTGATCCGCTGCTCCCCGCCAGAAGTGAGCAAAGACATCAAATAATGGATCAGTACGTTGATTACTTCGCCGGGCAGCTTGTAGTTCAAATCGATTTTCTCAAAAATGTCCAGCAGGTTGTCCGGAATCGATCCCGGAAAGAACGTCTTCAGTAACCGGGTATACGGCTCATTGCGAAGCATCATATTATATTGGTGAATATCGCATTTGCTTTGGAATTGCGGCGGTACGTCAACGTAATACTCCATCTGTACCGCAACCTCCTCGGCCACGTTCCCCGCTTGAGCGGAAGCGGCCGCCGCTTTCGGCTCCTCGCCGCGCAACGCGACGATTTTGCCGTAAGCTACCTCGCGTTCCTCCTGACGGCGCTTGCCTTGGCGGAACTGCAGGTTGGCCTTGTGCTGGAGTGCATCCAGCAGAATCCCGCCGCCCGGATCAAAGACGCCGTCTTCATCCAGCAGCCGGCAAATATCCTGGACGCTTAAATCGTACTTGCGGGCAACATAATTCACCACGCCCATCCCTTCCGGGTCAAAGCGAAGCGCCTCAACGAAGGAGCGATTCTGGGACTCACGCGGAAAACGCAGGATGATGTCCGCATAGTTGATCGCATCCTCTTCCAAAGCCAGCTTGAGCCCCGGCTGCCTGGCGATCGACGTCTCGGCAATCGCCTGCTCCAGCTCGTAATCAATGGAATGGGTGTTCAGCTCAAAGATCTCATAGAACGGAACCGTAATATTTTCCTTATTCAGGCCAACCCCTGACCACGCCTCCGGTTCTCCGCGGAACAACTGCTCCCGCAGAGACAGGACCGCGAATTTCCCGATCTTGTCTCGTAGCAGCAAAGTCAGGTGCTGAGTCCGGAAAAATTCCGCCGGCGCCAGCGGTGCCTGAAGCTCATATTCGTAGATATAATCGTCGCTGTCCGGAACATAGAGCCGGTTCGTCTGAAGCAGCCCCACCGCCTCCAACCGGGAAGTCTGCTCGATGAGAAACTTCCGCCCTTTCTCGCTTGGATCGAGGCCAAGGGTCAGGAACAGCTTCCGCTGCTGCTCGACGTCCGAATATCCAACCTGCTCCTGGGGAACATGCTCTACCAGCAGCCGGTACAGCGAAATCGCGAACGCCCCGACCATCGGTTGATAGATCAAACCTAGCATTTTGCCATCGACGGGACTGAGTCCGAAGTCACGGTATACGCAATAACGGTGATTTTCGGTAAAATGCAGCATGTTGTTCATGCGCACGGCTTCATCGCTCCTTCCCTATCACGTACAAATAGACTTCCTCTATTTTAGCATAAAAGACGCCGTCCTGAATCGCCCCCAGCTTACAAAAATCTCCCTTTTTCCTCCTGAGCCTCGCCGGGACAATGTTTTACGCCGGAATAAGCACAAAAAAGAACCGTCCCCCTGATGGGGCGGCCCTTTACTCCCTCTTCTTTATCATCTATTTGTTATGTAAATGCCACTCTTTTAAATAAGGGCGATCTCCGGCTAAAAAACGCCGAACCTCATCAATGGAGACCCCCTCCTCCTTTGCCATGGCGAGCAAAATCACCCATTCCGGGTCAACGTTTCCGGGGAACCGATCATAAGAAATAACCTGGGCGGACTTCTTCAACAACAATCTCCTCCTAAGATCATTATTTTGGTTTTGTCCCCAGGCAGTCCAGCCATCTTAGTATTCCTACCTTAGATCTGAGACTTTGTGCCCCTGCTTTTCAACAGGTTTACCCTTATCTGGTGCTTCTGATGCCAATGGATCTCCTTAGTCAGTATGCATCTTGGTACTTATTATAACGTCTCAAATTTGAAAAGTATGTCATTTCACGTAAGTTCGGCATACCGTTTTCATCGAAAAGGTTAGCTTTTTTTGTTTAATCCCTAATGTTCTTGTCATATTGAACCACCGCTTGTCAAGTACTAGGAATTGTTTCTTATAGAGAACAATAAATCGTGAAATCCCGTGAATTAGTCAGATTTTTAAAGAAAACAATAGATAAATGTTCTTTATTAAGAACAAATCACTGGATTTGCGCCTTTCCTAACGTTAACCATTTCAGGTATATTCAAATCACGGCGTTTGTTCTTAATAACGAACATATTAACGAACAGAACGGACCATACCTAGAAAGGAGCGACTATTCTGCGAAGATCCCGAGCTGAAGTAATCCGTAAACTACGCAAAAAACGGAAGAAGCAAAACATGGTCAAATCGCTGCAGTCCGGATTAATTCTCTCAACTCTGCTCTTGTGGACTTCTCAGCAGGTTGGCACAACCTTCGGCGAATTCACCAGCACACGCGAAGATAACACGGAAATCAAGGCGTGCCGAGTCTTTCCAAGCCAAATCGAAAGCCAGCTCGCGATGTTGGCCGAGCATTTGAACCGAGCCGCTTCCTTAAAAGGGAGACTTATCGGAGCAAGCCTAATCCGCGCTTCGATAGATACAACAACTCCGATCTCGTCTCCGGCTCTTCCGAATGCGAGTGATCCGGCCACCAGTCTTCCGCTGCCCCCGTCTTCAACCGATGCGGTGTACTCCAGCGGCGACGGACCGGTCAGCTCGGAAGGTTCCGCAGATTTCTCCGCAAGCCTGCAGCTGGACGCAGCCGAAGGCTTATCGGCACGGATTAGCGAGCTGAACGCCACAATCCAGCAGCTGCAGCAGCAACTGGCGCTGAATCAGTCCACTTGGCAAGAGCTGGTGCAGGAAATCACGGCAGCGACCGCCGTGATTCAAGGGCTACTGACTTCATTAAACGGCCTGGAGCCGAATTGTGCCGAGCTCACGCAAACTACGGTGCTTGACCGGATTGCGGATCTCCTGAAGGGCAGCGGTTTGCTATCCGGCCCGCTTCGCGGGACGTTACAGGAGATCTTAAGCTACCTGCGCTCCGTCCATCAATCTAAGTTTAGCCTCTCGACCAACGGCTTTGTTGCTATCGCTTTTGCCAGCCCGTTTTCGTCCCGGTCGGCCGATGATTTAAGTGCCCTCAGCGATCCGGTTGCCGGCGAAGAGCGCACGTACTTTGAGAGCGTACATGCTTCTCTGGAATCGGCAATCGCAGGCTTAACTGCCGAGATTTCCAGTCTCGAAGCGCAGCGGGCTCAACTGTTGGCAGAAGCGGAAGCACAGCGGCTGGCGGAGCTGGAACGATTAAAGCAGTTGGAGGAAGAACCCCCTCCGACGGTGGGCGATTCCGGTGATGGAGCAGTCCAACCTCCTGCAGAAGAAGATGGTGTTGCAGAAGATGAATCTGCAACCCTTCCGCCGGATGCGCCGGCTAGCAGCGGCACACCGGGGCTAGAACCTCTGCTGCCCCCCGAGCAGCCAAATCCATTGGACAGTCTTATCCTGACGAAACCGGAGGATGAACTGCCCATCGATTTGAACGACGACGGGGATGAAGAGGATGACGATGACGAGAATGAGGACGCGATTCCTTCAGAAGTAGGTGAATAACATGCGTATTCGTAAATGGTTAGGAAACGCGCTGACGTTCCTGATGGCGGTTGCCTTTTTTACCGTGGCAGGCTCGGTGGTCCTCTCAAAGATTTCCGGCAGCGAACCGAACTTCTACGGCTATCAGCTGAAAACGGTCTTGTCCGGCTCGATGGAGCCTTCCATCCCTACCGGTTCCGTTGCGGCCATTAAGCCGGGCGGCGATATGACCCGTTTCAACGTCGGCGACGTCATCACCTTCCGGTCAGGCGATAACAAGCTGATTACCCACCGCATCATCGAGGTGACACAGGACGAACAAAGCGGCCAGGTGCTGTACCGGACGAAAGGCGATAATAACGATGCCGCCGATTCGGAATTGGTGCACCCCGCGAATGTGACCGGCGTCTATACCGGATTTAACGTTCCGTACGTGGGCTATTTCTTAAGCTTCGCTGGAACGAAGACGGGGAATGTCACCCTGTTGATCACCCCAGGGATCCTCTTGTTCCTGTACGCGGTGGTTACGCTGTGGAAAGCCATCGCCAGTCTGGAAGAAAAAAAACCGGAAGCGAATCAATCGCAATCGGACACCAAGCACCCTGACGTCATTGACGCATCAACCTAAGCTCAGCACTAATGATTTGGTTGTTCTCCTTATGTATACATAAGGATGCTATATATAAAAAATTTATTTAAGATCAGGGAGGAATTCAGGAATGGGTATCAAAAAGACATTAGGTTTTGGGGTAGCAACTGCAGCACTCGGTTTGACATTGATCGGCGGAGGAACGTTCGCTTACTTTAGCGATACGGTCGAAACGACTGGGACGTTCGCCGCAGGTACATTGGATATCAACGCTGATCCAACAGCGATTGTAAATCTTAACAACTTGAAACCAGGTGACACGATTCCTCGTACGTTCAAGCTCAAAAATGACGGAACGCTTGACATTAAAGAAGTTCTGTTGAAAACGAGCTACACGGTGACGAATAAAGCCGGCGCTCCAGACAACACGGACGATTTTGGTAAACATATTAAGGTAAAATTCCTGAACAATATCGACAAGCTGAATGACGTCATTTGGGAAACTACGCTCTATGACCTGCAAAATCAAACACCGGACGCCGTTGAAAGAGGCTTCTTCCTCGGCGAGCGCAGCGGCTTAAGAGCCGGCACTACCGACACGTTGGCCGTTGCTTTTGAATTCGTGGACAACGGGCAAGACCAAAACCAATTCCAAGGCGACACGCTGAACCTGACGTGGACGTTTGAAGCGAAACAAGGCGACGGTCAAATTAGATAATTTGAGAAATTTAAGCAGAACACCTTACCCCGATCTGGGACTAAGGTGTTCTTTGTTTGGTTGAATTTCCGACTTAACACCTTTGTCCGATCCCGGTTATTCTGATATAATGACATCAAATTATTTCTGATAGAAGGGCGACGGCTACATGGCAGAACATATTGGCGAGCGTATTCAGAAACTTCGGCAGGACCGAGGGTACTCCTTGTCCGAGCTGGCGGAGAAGGCAGATGTGGCAAAATCCTATCTCAGCAACGTTGAGCGCAATATTCAATCGAATCCCTCTATTTCCTTCATTGAGAAGATAGCCGACGCTCTTAACGTCTCGATCAACCTGCTATTGTATGGCGACCGCCCCGCACCGGAATTACTTGATCCGGAATGGTCGGAGTTGGTGCAGGAAGCTATGACTTCGGGCGTCAGCAAGAAGGAATTTAAGGAATTCCTTGAATATCAGAAATGGAAGCGAGGCCAGCAGGAATAACGGTACACAGAGAAAAAGTACACACAGAAAAAGCGCGAGACCTCAGGGTTATCCCCCGACGGTACTCGCGCTTTTTTTAAAACATTTTGTACCCGCCCAACCGCAGTTTTCGGATCGTCCATCCGCTTAGGATCGCCCCGCACAGCCCGGCGAACGCCGTCAAATAATCGACCAGCCGGAACGATGCGAGATAGGTCCCAAAGCTCTGTTCATGGTCCCACAGCGTATAGACCACAATGGGCAAAATCACGATGATAAAGACGTATGCCGGAAACCAGGTTGTTTTCATTAACATATTCAAAATGAAACCGATGCCGAACATCATCACGAAGAAGAGAACCATCAGCACCAGTACGATGAGCCAGCCCATCGATCGCTCCCCCACCCTTCTTAGAGGTAACTATAACATTCATCACACTAAATCAAGCTAGTAGTTAGTTTACTAGATATTATGTAACGAAGCAATGAACTTTACATGAAAATGGAGTGAATCGATTTGCCCCGTCTAGGCTCCTTGCGATACAATAAGATACGTATTGGCAATTCGTAAATGAGGATCAGATTGAATCTAGGAGTGATTATACATGAACGAAGCTACCCTAACCTTAGAAGGTTGGTATGCGCTTCACGATTTCCGCACCATCGATTGGACCGCCTGGAAAGCGGCGGATGACGAAGAACGCGCCGGAGCCCTGGAGGAGCTGCATACGTTCCTGAAAGAATGGGAATTGATGGAGGAATCCAAAACCGGCAGCACCGCGGTGTATTCGATCGTCGGACAGAAAGCCGACCTCGTGTTCATGCACCTGCGCGAAAGCCTGGAAGAGTTGAACGCTCTGGAGACGGCCTTTAACAAAACAACTTTTGCTGAATATACGACCAAAGCCTACTCCTACGTCAGCGTTGTAGAACTTAGCAATTATCTCGCGTCCGGCGGCGGTGACCCGAAGGCAAATCCAGAAGTGATGGCCCGTCTGCAGCCGATCCTGCCGAAGACGAACCATATCTGCTTCTATCCCATGAACAAAAAGCGGGATCTCTCCGACAACTGGTACATGCTGACGATGGAACAGCGCCGCGAAATGATGCGCAGCCATGGCCTGATCGGCCGCAGCTATGCCGGCAAAGTGAAGCAGATCATCACCGGTTCCGTAGGACTCGACGATTGGGAATGGGGCGTAACTCTGTTCGCCGACGATGCCCTGCAATTTAAGAAGCTGGTGTATGAAATGCGGTTTGACGAAGTCAGCGCACGTTTTGGCGAGTTTGGTGCTTTTTACGTCGGCAATCTGCTGAATGCAGAGCGTTTGGACGAGATGTTGAAAGTGTAATTCCATATAGATAAGAAAAACGTCTATCGACGTATATTCTAGGAAGACAGACCGCGGTTAGCGGTAGTTTTTCTTGTGATATCAGGAAGCGGAAGCTCCGAAGTTTATACTTTCTGATATCTTAAAAAAGAAGGGTGTGCCAGCCTCGGGCGGCACACCCTTTTGTTCGTTTAATCTTCCCCTTCGGCCTCTGCCTCCAGCGACTTCAGGAACTCCGCGGTCGCCCGGTCGCGTTCGCGGCTCTTCTCCTTCAGCCGTTCGATGGCCGGCTGGATCAGAAGGTCCACTTCCTTCTGCACCGTATAAGCCAAATCGTAACGCTGCTGCGATTCCAGGTAAGATCCCACTTCCATCAAGGCGTTATAGCGATCCAGCTCGTCCCGCGTCAACAGCCCCCGAACCTGTACGCTGCAGTGACGCATCTTAGAAGAATCTTCCTTTCTTCAACACCAGCGGAATCCCGCCGATAATGAACAGGTAACGCATATCCACCAGCTTCTTTAATTGGGCAGCAACCCAACCTTTATATTTCTTGCCAAACGCGCTGGCGATGGCTTCCCCTTTGCCCAGCGAAGCCACGGTTCCTTTATTGCTGAACACAAATTTCTTGAGCTCTTTGCCGCGAATGGCCGCCACCACGTTTTGCGCACAGGTCACCCCTTGCTGCATGGCAATTTGCGCCGTAGGTGGGTATGGACGCCCTTCCGGATTAAACATCAGCGAATTGTCCCCGATGATAAAGACGTTATCATGGCCAGGTGCCCGCAAATAATCGTCGACCTTCACGCGACCGCGCGCTGTCTCGAAGCCTGCCGCTTCGATAAGACGGTTGCCACGGATGCCGCCTGTCCAAATGACGGTTTGCGACTTAATTTCCTCTCCGGTGGCCAAGATAACACCATCCGGCGTGCATTCCTTGATCGCTACGCCAATCTTGAACTGTACGCCCTTCTTCTTCAGCACGTCCATCGCGTATTCGACCAGCTCCGGATCGAAGCCTGGCAGAACCGTTGGTGCAGCTTCAACGTTGTACACGTTAACAAAGTTCGGATCAACGTCGTATTCCTTGCACAGCTGCGGGATCCGATCAGCCAGCTCGGCAACGAATTCAATGCCGCTGAAGCCCGCGCCGCCAACGACGAAGTTCAATCGGTCGGTCCGGCTTTCGTCCATTTTGTAAAGCGCGAATTGATATTCGATATGCTGGCGAATTAAGCGAACGGAATTGATACTGCGGATCGTCATCGCATATTCCGTCAGGCCCGGGATGCCAAAGGATTCCGGTTCGCCGCCCAGCGCGATCACCAGATAATCATAAGAAAGGGTTCCGTCCTGCAGCACGACCTTCTTGTCGGCCAGACGAATCTCCTGTACATTCGATTTCACAAGGTCGATTTTAAATTCGTCAATTAATTTGGATATTGCCACTCGGGTATGTTCAATGGAATCCGTCCCGGCAGCCGGCATATGCAGATGCGTCGTGAAGTAGTGATAGTCGTGCCGATTCACCAGAGTAACGTCCGCTTCATTGTAATTCAACTCTTTCTGCAGCCGCTGCGCGGTAAGAATGCCGCCATAACCCGCACCAAGAATCACTATTTTGGGTATGGTACTCATGTAATTGTTCTCCTTCCAATATTACGCACTCTATATTTGATTAAAGCCAAAAACGCAATGTGAAAATTAACACATAAAAACCCAGTCTATACCAACTCAAACCGTTTCAGTCATCCCATTAGGTCAATCCAGAGACATTTGTCACATTTTAGTATTAGTTTAAACCTTATTTGTAGGATGAGCAAAAGTCTTCTGTCGTATAATCATAAATGTACTTTTTTCGTCACAAATATGAATGCATACATTTGAATGATATCGGCTTTTGCCTAAAAGATCAAGTCTTATTTTACCCGTAATTATAGGACTTTCAACGGATTATATTCCAGATTTTCGACAGTTTTCATCTTGCCTTTCCAAACTAGGGATACGACGATTATAATAAAGTAGAATTGACATTATAGTTGCAGAAAGAAAAAGAAACCATCTGGAGGTGTTTGACACGTGTCAACCCAAAATAACGCCGAATTCACGGATCTTCTGATTGTCGGTGGTGGACCGGCGGGCATGTTTGCTGCATTTTACGGCGGAATGAGAAAGGCTTCCGTCAAACTGATTGAAAGTATGCCTCAGCTTGGGGGGCAAGTTGCTGCCCTTTACCCTGAGAAATATATTTACGACGTGGCTGGCTTTCCTAAAGTGACCGGCCAAGAGCTGATCAACAACCTGCATGAACAATTAAAGCTTTTCGAGCCGGACGTGCGTCTGGAGGAACGGGTGCTGCAAATTGAGAAGAAAGAAGAGCGCCATTTTGTGGTGACCACCGATAAAGGTGTTCACTATGCGCGCGCCATCATCATTACCGCAGGAGTCGGCGCCTTTGAGCCTCGTCGTCTGGATCTGGAGAACGCCGCCCGTTTCGAGAAAACGAACCTGCATTATTTCGTTAGCGACATGAACCGCTTCCACGGCAAGAAAGTGCTGATTAGCGGCGGCGGCGACTCCGCTGTGGACTGGGCATTGATGCTTGAGCCGATCGCTGAGCAAGTGACGCTGATTCACCGCCGCGATAAATTCCGGGCGCATGAGCACAGCGTTGAGAAGCTGATGGCTTCCCGCGTCCAAGTCATTACCCCAACGGAAATCGCAGAGCTTCACGGTGACGATCGCATCGAACGCGTCACGCTGGCGCACGTTAAGACGAAGGAGACTCAAGAGATCGTTGTGGACGACGTGATCGTCAACTTCGGATTTGTCTCGTCGCTCGGACCGATCGCAGAATGGGGCCTTGAGATTGAAGGCAACGCTATTGTCGTCGATTCCCGGATGGAAAGCTCGATTCCAGGCATTTTTGCGGCCGGTGACATTACGACATATCCCGGCAAATTGGACCTGATTGCGGTCGGATTCGGCGAAGCACCGACAGCGGTCAACAACGCTAAGGTCTATATCGATCCGGAAGCGAAGTTGTCCCCAGGTCACAGCAGTAATTTGAAGCTGTAATTTAAGCAGCTTATTCACGTTCTTACATGTTCTAGCAAACAAAAGGGTATCTTACCTTTACGGAAGATCATATCGTAAAGGAGAGATACCCTTTGCCATATATATGCCCGTTATGCAACGGTTTGGCTTCATTAAACGCCGCCTGCCCCGATTGCGGACACATTCTAGAGAATGCTGGAAAAAAAGAAGATTACGCCGGGCCTTACAGCCCCTACGGATCCGCTGATCAGTATACCTCAGCCATCTCCGCGCGTATTCCTTCGGGCTGCGAACATGTCGTTCAGTGTCCGCATTGTCATGAAGCTTATATTTATCATGTCAACGCCTGGCAGGCGCCTTGATGGTTGTTGGATAACTATATCCTTCTTATTGAAGTAAGCCAGGTTGTCCACAATTAGTGCAAAACGGACGGCGCGGTAAGCTCTAATTCGCGTTTGCGAATTTCTGCTAACAGCAGTGCGATAAACTCCCGATCCAACTGCAGTTCGGTTGCTTTCTGATAGGATTCGAGGAGCAACTCATCCGTTAACAGCGCCATTGATAACACATCCTTTCTAGTATTTTCCCCATCATAACAGGAAAAGTTTAGTAGAACAAGTGTTCTTGTTATCCACAAACCCTTGTGGAAATCCTGTGAATAACGTGTTAGTAAATATCGAAAACCGTTGAAAAAGCTAGTGGGATAATGTGGACAAAAGTTATTCACAGGACACCCGTTCCCATTTTTCACCAAAAATTTTTTTATTTTCCGACAATCCGAGCTTATTGTGGCCGCGTATTGACCTCAAAAATCCAGATCTTCCCGTTCCGATCCACGCCATAATCAAAACCAAGCTGCCCGATCCCCGGAAACCGAGCCTCTAGAATCTGTACACAAAGATTCGTTAACGTACGCATCTCCCGTCGCTTGCTGGCGGCGATTTTGCGGCCCAGTGAGCGGCTGAGCCCTGCGCGGGCACTAAGCATCGTCCCTCCCTTGGACAAGTTGGTCACGAACAGCCCAGGGCGGGCTAACCGGCCGACCATGGAGCGATAGACCCAAACTTCGTTCTCTTTAACGACCTTCACGCGATAGTCGATCGGGCGCCCGGCGATGCGGGCCAAATGAATACCTTGCTGGATCATATACTTACGTCCGACCTTCACTCGGTTTAAGGAACGAAACATCGCCTCAAAGCTGGAAAACGCGCGTGTTCGGGACAAATAGGTATAAGCATAAACTCCGCCTGCGTAAGTTACCTTAATCACACCATAACCTCCGCCGCCGCGGAGGGGTTTAATGACGACCATGCCGAACTGATGCAGCATGCTCCTTAACGAATCGGCACTGTACAATCGGGTTTGCGGTATGTGGGCGGCCACGACCGCGTTGCTGAGAAGCGCTTCGGTCTTGAGCCACTTATTGGCCAATTGTCTCCCCGCCATGACACCATCCCCTTCCTCTCACTATACGGTATAGTACTCATTTGTAGATTCGTATTCTTGGATGATTGTCCAAGGCTTAAGCCCTTTCTCCGGTAAGGCTGTCAGGCAGGCTCTTTCTATGCAAAGCGAGGGATTTCGCGTATATTAAGGGGAGACGTTAGTCTATGACTAGCAGAGGAAGGAGAGTTCACAAGCTTTGAATACAGAAGGTTCTTCATTTGAGGCAGCTCTGTTCGAGGTCCTCTATTGGTTTGCCATGATCGCCATGTCGTTGGTGCTGGCCGGCATTACCGTCGCATTGTTCCTCACGGGCATCAAAATGGCCAGGACAACGCGTAAGGGTCTCGGCATCGGCTGTATCGTCTTTTCTCTGGCAGCGGCCTGTATGGTCATCATGATGGTGAATCGTCAATTTTTCTAAAGCAAGTCGGGAGTGCCTGACCGCACAGGAAAAGCTCGGAGCATCGCTTGCGGATGGCATCCGGGCTTTTTTCCATAAAAAAGATGGGAACCAAAACCCATTTCTGCGTATTACTACATAGAAATTATCGTTACTTGGGATAGTAGAAAGATACAGGAGGTTCTATTGGCATGGGAAGTACGCAACCTTGGGGGGACCGATTCAAAAGGTTTTTTCTAAATAACCGTTTCGTAGTGTTTTTGCTCGTCGTCTTGCTGATTGGCTTGAATATTCTGGTGTTCGCCCATATTCCGTTTGTGTTCAAACCCATTACGGTGCTGTTCAAAACCGTCTTGCTCCCGATTCTGCTCACCGGAGCGATCTATTATCTGCTCAACCCGCTGGTGGATTGGCTGGAAACGAAGCGCATTCGCCGGGTATACACGATTACCGGGTTATATTTGTTGATCGCGGGGATCCTCACGGTGCTCATTATGACCGTTATCCCGTTGGTTCAGGCACAGATTCTGAGTTTGATCGAAAATTTACCAAGATATACGTCTGAGGTGCAGCGGCAGTTCGAAAGCTTGATCGGCAGCAACTTCTTCCATCAGGTCCAAGAGTCGACCGGCTTTAATCTGGACGACCTGTCCAACACGCTGTCGGAGCGAGGGACCGCTTTGTTGAACAACGCCTGGTCCGGCATCGGCGGATTCCTTGGAGCCGTCAAGAACGTCGTCCTGGCGATCATCACCATGCCGTTCATCTTATTTTATCTGTTAAAGGACGGCAAGAAGCTGCCGGAGTTCATCCTGCGTTACGTGCCCGTTCGCTTCCGTGAACAAACGCACCATGTGATGACCGAGATGAACAGCCAAATTAGCTCTTATATCCGCGGGCAAATCATCGTCAGCTTCTGCATCGGGGCGCTGATGTATGTCGGCTTCGTGATCATCGGCCTGGATTATTCGCTGACGCTGGCGATCATCGCTTCGTTCACGAGCGTCGTCCCGTATCTCGGGCCGGCTATCGCGATTACTCCGGCGATCATTGTGGCCATCGTCACCTCGCCGATCATGCTGCTGAAGCTGATCGTCGTCTGGACGGTTGTCCAGCTCGTTGAAGGCAAGTTCATTTCACCGCAAATCATGGGCAAGACGCTGCGCATTCACCCGATCACGATCATCTTCGTGATCCTCACCGCCGGCAATCTGTTTGGCGTCCTGGGCGTGATTCTCGCCGTGCCGGGCTACGCTGTGCTGAAAGTAATTTTCACCCATCTGTTCCAATGGTTCGAACGGCGGTCCCATTTGTATGAGGAGCCGGATGCGCCTGCCCCTGATCAGCTTGACCTTCGCGAGCCTCCAACTGAAACGCAACCATGAAAAAAGGACTCTTCCAGATGGAAGAGTCCCTTATTATTTTCCAATCAATCGCAAGGTTGCGGCGCACCTTCCTCGTCCTTAAAGCGGAACGATTGACCGCAGCCGCAGGTGGCGATGGCGTTCGGGTTGTGGATGGTGAAGCCGCCGCTCAAGCCGGATTCCTTGAAGTCGATCTCCAGGCCGTTCAGATAACGGATGCTGTCCTTATCTACGACGACCTTCAGCCCCTTGATGTCCATATAGACATCCTGTTCGCTCTCCTGATCATCAAGGCCCATCCCGTAGGAGAAGCCGCTGCAGCCGCCGGGATTCACTCCGACACGCAGGAACATATTGGGTGTTTCTTCTTGGGCTATCATATCTTTAATCCGCGCCAGGGCGCTGTCGCTGATATTAATCATTATGCACTCACTCCTTTACAAAAAATTATACTCCTTCTCCTCAAATCGCTCAACAACTGTGATTTTTCTAGTTGCCAATCTTTAATCTTCGCCCTAGGCTTATTGCCCGCTTGGAATGTGAGGTTTATAATAGGTAGGTAATTCATACTGTTAGGATACGAGGCATTTCATGCAATTGGAAACGGAGGGAACGTCATGTTCACTGTAGTCACCCCAAACACCGACAAGAGAATGGCCGAAATTGTGGACAAAGTCCGCCAAGGCGAACGTCTCAACCTCGAAGACGGTGTCTATCTATATGAAAGCAATGATATATTGACGATCGGGCAATTAGCGAATGAAGTTAACCTGCGTAAGAACGGGAAAAAGGTATATTTTATCGAAAATATGAGCCTCTACTTCACGAACGTCTGCGAATCTCACTGTGCGTTTTGCAGCTTCCGCAAGGATCAAGGAGAAGAAGGGGCTTATACGCTTTCCGGGGAGGAAATGGTCGCTTACGTGAAGCAGCACATCACTCCGGGCGTCCGTGAGTTCCATATCGTAGGCGGGCACAACAACCACGTACCGTTCCAATATTACGTGGACTCGCTCAAAGCGCTGAAAGAGAATTTCCCGCATGTGACCATCAAGGCGTATACGGCGGCGGAGATCGAATTCTTCACCCGGCTCAGCGGCCTGAGCACGAAGGAAGTGCTGATGCAACTGCAGGAAGCCGGCCTCGAATCCTTAACCGGCGGCGGCGCGGAAATCTTGTCCGACCAATATCGGGAAAAGATGAAGGTCGAGAAAGCCAACGTCGACCAATATCTGGACGTCCATCGGACGGCGCACCGGCTGGGAATGAAGACCCCAACCACGATGCTCTACGGCTCTATCGAATCCTATGAGGATCGCATCCGCCATATGATGCAAATCCGCGATCTGCAGGACGAAACCGGCGGGTTCCAGGTGTTTATCCCGTTGTCCATGCAGCCGCGAAACAAGAACGCCAGCATCATGCGCCGCAATTCTGCCTTCGAGGACCTCAAGACGATCGCGATCAGCCGCTTGATGCTGGATAACATTCAGCACATCAAAGCTTACTTTATCAATATCGGCGTCCAGCTGACGCAGGTGGCCTTAACCTTTGGGGCCTCGGACGTACACGGCACGATCCTGAAGGAGCAAATCAGCCATGCGGCAGGCGCGCAAACCCCGGAAGGATTGACGTTAAAAGAGCTGATCTGGCTCGTCAAAGGGGCCGGGCGCATTCCGGTTGAACGGGATACGTTCTACAACGAGCTTCGGGTCTACGAATAATTTCGTCAGGGGGAACCTTTCGTTACGGATGGGTCTCCCTAATTTTTTGCAGGATTCGTTCGGCTAACTGGTCGGCCTCTTCCCCCTCCACCTGCTCGCCGTCAACCAGCACGTACGGAAACAAATAACACGTGCCGCAAGCGGTCAGGCAGCCGTATTCATAGATATCGCAATCGACTTGCTCCTTCACTTTCCAAATCGCTTCGTCCGTACCTAAACTGGCATTATTCGTACAATATTCAAGGATCGGTTTCATCTTCCGTCCTCCCCATGAAGAAGCATTTAAATTTTTGACTTTTTGTAATATAATAAGGCAAGAAAGGAGTTGAAAACAATGAGTGAAAACGTACAAGATAAATTGTATGATGAAGTATTGGAAGTATTGGACAAACTGCGGCCTTTCCTGCAACGTGACGGTGGCGACGTCGAACTCGTCGACGTAGAAGACGGCATCGTGAAACTGAAATTGATGGGTGCCTGCGGCAGCTGCCCAAGCTCCACGATCACCCTCAAAGCAGGGATCGAACGCGCTCTGTTTGAAGAAGTGGAAGGCGTAGAAGAGGTCGTACAAGTATTTTAATTCGCAATCCATGAATGATCGCTCTTCAGCAGGAGGGTTTAAACAAACCCGGCTCCGGCAAGATGTCGGAAGGCCGGGTTTTTTTGTTGGGTCTGACAGACCCGCTTAAGAAGGCTTGATCCACGGACGGATCGGGTCGAGTCCGCCGGAGATGTCCATGATATTGCCAGTGATGAAATCCGAGTCCGAATGGCACAAAAACGCAATGACGCGGGCGATATCCTCCCCGCTTCCGGGACGCCCCAGCGGCGTCTCTCCATCGCGGAGACCGCGAACTTCATGGATCGACATCTCTTTCTGGTTCCCTCGAATGTCGCCGGGGCAAACCATATTTACGGTGATGCCATAAGGGGCTTCCTCGACGGCCAGCGTCTTGGTGAAAGACACCAGCCCGGTTTTCGCTGCGGCATAAACCGCCCGATGCGGCCAGGCGCGCGACTCCGCGGCATGACCAAAGCCGAAATGGATAATCCGCCCCCATTTCTTCTCCCGCATCCCAGGCAGTACGAGATGATCCAGCAGCAAACTGCCCACCAAATTCCCTTCGATCATGGCCAGCACTTCACTCTGGCTGTAGTCGGCAAACAGCTTGCGTTCGCGGATAAACGGTCCGGCGTTGTTGACCAGGATGTCAATCGTGCCGAGCTGCTCGTTCACTTGACGGGCCAGGTCCTCGATTTGCTCCCGGCGCGAAACGTCGGCTTGCACTGCGATGCAGCGGACGCCCAGGCGCTCGATGTCCGATTGGAGGGAGAGCGCTTCCGCTTTGCTATGTACGTAATTCAGCGCGATATGGCAGCCTTGTTCTGCCAGCGTCAGCGCTGTTTTCTTCCCGAGGCCTTTGGCGCTCCCGGTAATTAAGGCAACTTTGCCATGCAACGTTCCTTCTCCTCCTCCCAGGTGCTGTTCCTTTAAGTATAAAAGATTTAAAGGATTCCCACAAACCGCCGCGGCGTTCTATCCCGTTCTTTTGCGCTCCCCCCATGCTCCACGACGAAACAGCGCTCTTTAAATGCAAAAGTGCAGTTGATTTTCACCAAAATGCCCTGACATTAAGCTTTCAAATGCAAAAGTACAGTTGATTTCCCGTCAGAAGCGTCTTTTGGGGCCAAATTGCCTCCAATCGAATGCACTTTTACATTTCACAGGCCATAAATCGGGCGATTTGCCGAAAATGAACTGCAGTTTTACAGTTGAGATGCAATGGACGCTTCAAACTGGCAGGAAAACAAAAAAATCCCGCTGCACACGCAACGGGACATTTCTGCTTCTTGCTACTTAGAATACCGGTACCAAAGCACCATCATAGGTGTCGTTGATGAACGTGCGGACTTCGTCGGAAGTCAGCGCCTTCGCCAGCTTCTGGATCGCTTCGGAATCTTTATTGTCCGGGCGAGCTACCAGAAGGTTCGTGTATGGCGAATCTTTATCCTCGATGAACAAAGCATCCTTCGTCGGGT
The DNA here is from genome assembly GCF_025151705.1 of Paenibacillus sp. p3-SID1389. Taxonomy (NCBI): domain Bacteria; kingdom Bacillati; phylum Bacillota; class Bacilli; order Caryophanales; family Paenibacillaceae; genus Paenibacillus; species Paenibacillus sp. p3-SID1389. The sequence continues at coordinate 32,376 of NZ_JALXVO010000013.1, forward strand.
TCAAATTCGCTTCCAGCGCGAAGTTCGTATTGATCAGCGCCAGATCTACTTCTGGCAGCAGACGAGGCAGCATAGCTGCATCCGTTTCTTTGAATTTCAGGTTTTTCGGATTTTCTACGATGTCTTTAGCCGTTGCTGTGATTCCAGCGTCATCCTTCAGTTTGATCAACCCTTGCTTCTGCAGCAACAGCAACGCGCGGCCGCCGTTGGTTGGGTCGTTCGGGATCGCGATTGTAGCACCGTCCGGAAGCTCGTCAGCGGATTTGTATTTGTTGGAGTAAGCGCCAAACGGTTCAACGTGAACCCCTACAACCGGAACGAGATCAAAGCCGTTTTGGGCATTTTGTTCGTCCAGGTAAGGCTGATGTTGGAAGTAGTTCGCATCCAACTCTTTTTCATACAGCTGTACGTTGGGTTGCACATAATCGGTGAATTCTTTAACTTCCAGCTCAACGCCTTCTTCTTTCAGCTTCGGTGCAATAAATTTCAAGATGTCAGCATGAGGCACGGTCGCACCTACAACCAGCTTCACTGGCTCGGCTGCGGTTTGGTTCCCCGAATCTGCGGCATTCCCTTCAGCTGCCGACGTTTCGCCAGCCGTGTTACCTGCTGCCCCGTTATTGGCGGCGTTATTGCTGCCGCAAGCAGCCAGTACCAGTACCAATACGAGCGTTAACAAAGATAAAGTCCATTTTTTCATTGCAGGTTCTCCCCCTTAAAGGTTTTTTGAATAAGGATGCTTCTATATATTTAAGTTTCCTTATTTCCGCGTAAAATAAATCACCAAGCGGTCACCCAGCATTTGCAGCACCTGCACCAGAATGACCATAAAAATCACCGAAACGATCATGATTCCCGTCTCGTACCGGTAATACCCGTAACGGATCGCCAGGTCGCCGAGACCACCGCCGCCGACCATGCCCGACATGGCGGTATAGGACACCAGCGTGACTACGGTAATCGTCATGCCCGCGATCAGGCCGGGCAGCGATTCCGGCAGCAGCACCTTGCGAATGATCTGGAACGAGGAAGCGCCCATCGCTTGGGAAGCTTCGATCACTCCGCGATCCACCTCGCGCAGCGCCGTTTCCACCAACCGGGCGAAGAACGGGGCTGCCCCGATCACCAGCGGCGGAATCGTCCCCTCCACACCGGTGGATACGCCCATGATCGCCCGCGTAACCGGAATTAACGCAACGATCAAGATAATGAACGGAACCGAGCGAAGGATGTTAACAATTAGCGAAATTATCCGGTAAACCCATCCTAATACCAAGGATTGAGAACGCGAGAAGGTGTACAGCAACACCCCGAGCGGAAGCCCGATCAAGAAAGTAAACAAGGTTGCAAAACCCATCATCTTTAGGGTGTCCAGCGTGGCCACACCCATCTCTGCCCAATCGATGGTTCCGAGATCCAATCCACGCATTATTCGATCACCTCCACGTCAAGGTCGCGTTCCCGCAGGAGCGACAGCGTGCGCTCCACCTGGTCATCTTCGCCTTCAAACGATACGGTCAGTTGACCGTACGGGATATCCTTAATCGCTGAGATCGTGCCTTGCAGGATGGCAAAGTTGACGCCGGTTTCCCGAACGACCTGGGACAACACCGATTCGTAGGTTTTCGCTCCCAGGAACGTGATTTTCACCAGCTTCGCCCACGCAGGATGCGGAACCGAAGTCGCCAGCTTCAAGCCTTCGTCCCCTGACTCCCGGTGGATAAACTCCCGGGTCACCGGATGTTTCGGCTTCAGGAACACCTCCGTCACCGGCCCCTCTTCCACGATGCCTCCTTGGTGAATAACCGCCACACGGTCGCAGATGCTTTGGATGACATGCATCTCGTGCGTAATCAGCAGGATCGTCAGCTGGAACCGCTTGTTGATGTCCAGCAGCAGCTTCAGGATGGAATCCGTCGTCTGTGGATCCAGCGCCGAAGTGGCCTCGTCGCACAGCAGCACATCCGGTTCGCTGGCCAAGGCCCGGGCGATGCCGACGCGCTGCTTCTGACCACCGGAGAGCTGCGCCGGATACTTGTGACGATGCTCCTCCAAGCCGACGAGAGCCAGCAGCTCATTGACCTTCTCCGCGATGGCCGCCTTCGGCGTTCCGATCAGCGTCAGCGGAAATGCGATATTATCATAAACGGTAGCCGATGACAGCAGGTTGAAATGTTGAAAAATCATGCCGATCTTGCGGCGCTGCTGCTGCAGCTCACGCTTACCGAGCTTCGTCAGCTCAACCCCGCCGACCCACACCTCACCTTCGGTCGGGCGCTCCAGCAAATTGATGCAGCGGATCAACGTGCTCTTGCCGGCACCGGAATGACCGATGACGCCGAAGATTTCCCCTTTGCGAACGCTCAGATTTAATCCGGACAGTGCGGGGGTCGCCGTTTTTTTGGTGCGATAGATTTTCGTAATGCCCTTAAGTTCAATCAATCGGCTAACCTCCTGTTCCTAGCATGGCGTAAATATAAGAAAAACGTCTATCGACGTACATTCAAAGTAGACAGACCGCGTTTAGCGGAAGTTTGTCTTGCGATATCAGGATGCCAATGCTCCGAAGTTTATACTTTCTGATATCTTAAAGAAAAAGAGCCCTAACAGATTCAAAGGGCTCTCTTTACGTAAAGACAATGCCTTCTCATCTGCCAAAACCGAGTAAATCACATCGGTTTTGAAGGAATTAGCACCATGACATTCCGCCGTGACGAGTGCGCTACATCCTGCAAATCATTTCACGGGCGAATCGGTTGCTGGGCTTCATCGGGCCTTTCCCTCCGCCTCTCTCGATAAGAAATAAAATATGAAATTAAAAGAGTCATTTGCGAGATTACATCGTTGTTAACCTGTCATGTAAAACTATTGATGAGTATAATGAGTTTTGTTCGTTTTGTAAAGAGGAAAAATAAGAATGGCGATCGGGTTAGATCGCCGTAATTTTTTTCCATCTATGATTGATGTAGTCAAAAACCGTGAAATAGGTTTCGCAAACCATTTGGTATCCCTGCTCAAGCTCACGGATATGCTGATCCAAGTCCTCCAGAGCGACCTTTCCGAACAACGCTTGATGCCGTTGCCACAAGTCGTCCTTCATCTCCGAGTTCATGTAGTGAATCTCCGTATTTCTCCGGCGCCGCAACACGCCCAGCGCTTCCCGGTACGTCTCTTTAATCGCGTTCAACCGATTCCCCAGCTCGGTGTGAGTCTTCAAAGCAGCAAATTGGCGCAGCACGGTAAAATAAGAGAAACGCGACTTCACCTTCGATGTGTTCAAATCAAACAGTTCATTGAGCACCGTGCCGAGCTTGTCCAGCGCCGAGAACACGCGAATGAATCCGTCCTTGTAAAAATACACATATCTTGCATAATCCGCCCGTTCAACCGGATCCATGTCTTCAACGAATTCGGTATGTACCTTTTTGCGAAAAAAGGTGGCGGCATATAAGCATTGTTCGAGCTCATCCAACGAAGTGATCAAGCCGTGCACCCAAATCTCCAGCTTGCGGAAATCATGCGTAGGGTCTTGATGCTCCTTGATTTCCTTCTGCAGCAGTCTCACGGTCTGCGTCATCGCGCTGATCGTTTCGGCCAACCGCCCCTCGTTTTGGCGAGGCGGCTCCCCAAGCAAGCTTCGCAGCATAGGCATTCCCCTTTTCACAGAAAGTAGGATTTCCAACGCTGATCCACCAAGGACACGATATCCTCTTGCGGGAACAGCTCATCCGGATAACCCGGCTTCATGCGGGCATCAATGACCAGCGGCAAACTGTAGGACAGATGATGCTGACGCACCTCGGAAGCCGCGTAAATGTCGCTGGCCGGATTAAACCGCGTAAACACCGTCCACAGGAACGCCGTTTGATCATGGGCCGCCGCTTCGGCGTTATCCACCAATACCACAAGCGGCCAAGCGGTCCCGCGTTCGCGAAGACGGCCCAGCAGACGCTCAGCAAGCTCCGGCTCGTCCTCATAGGATGCACCAGAAACGACAAGACATCCGTCATGAAAAACTTGGATCGCATCGATTTCCGCGATTTCACCTTCTTCGTACGCCCGGGGCAGCTCGCGCATCGGCTCGCCTACGCCGATCAGAATCGCCTTACTGCCGTGGTTCAGCTTATGGCCGGTATAATCCAGCGTATCATGCGAGGTGTTGTTTAGAATGAACAGATCCGTGCGCGGATCAAAACGTTCCAGCACCGTCTTCAGCAGCAGACGGAAATCTGCGAGATCAATCAGCTTGTCCGTCAGCATGAGGAATTTGGTCAGCGAGAGCTGGCCTTCACCCAGAATGCGGAAGGCGGACACCAGCGCTTCGCGGGAATAGCTCTCACGGACGACCGCCGAGCTCAGCGCATGGAACCCGCTCTCCGCATACGTCCATAGCGAGCGCACATTCGGCATTACGATCGGGAAGGCTGGCGACAGCAGCTTTTGCAGGAAATCGCCTAGATAATAATCCTCCTGACGCGGTTTACCGACGATCGTCGCCGGGTAGATGGCATCCTTCCGATGCCACATATGTCCGACGTGCAGCACCGGGAATTCATGCTGCAAGGAATAATATCCAAAGTGGTCGCCGAAGGGACCTTCGAGTCGGCGTTCATGCGGAGGCACCAGCCCAAAGATGGCGAATTCCGATTCGGCCGGAATGCGGTGGCCGCCCAGCGGGTTTTCAGCCATCGGCAGCTTCTCGCCGAGAATGAAGGAAGCGACCAGCAGCTCGGACAGATGCTCAGGCACCGGCGAGATCGCCGAGGCGATCATGGCTGGAGGTCCGCCCAGGAACACGGATACCGGCAACGGCTCGCCGCGTTTCTCCGCCTCATGGTAGTGGAACCCTCCGCCTTTTTGGATTTGCCAGTGCACGCCGGTAGTTTGGTCATCATACAATTGGATCCGGTACATCCCCAGATTGTTTTCTTTTGGCTGCAGCGGATTTTCCGTATATACAAGCGGCAGTGTAATAAACGGGCCACCGTCCTTCTGCCAGCTGGTCACCTTCGGCAGGTCCTTCAGCGGCGCTTCCGTTCGGCAGACGTCCAGAATGGGGGCGTCTTTTTTGGATACCGTTCTCATGCCGACCTTCAGTACGTCGCGGATTAGCCCGCGCTCATTCCAAATCGCTTTAGGTGTCGGCGGCAGCAGTTTATGTATCGCGTCAACCAGTTGGTTAGCAAGCTGTTCAGGCCGGGGACCAAAGGCCATCTCCACCCGGCGAGGCGTTCCGAACAGATTCGTTGCCACGGGGAAAGGCGTACCTTTGACATTGGTAAACAGCAAAGCCGGGCCGCCGTCGTCAATGACCCGCCGGTGAATTTCGGCCAACTCCAGGTAAGGATCAACCGGCACATCGATGATCGCCAGGTCGTTTTCTTTTTGCAGTGCATCGATCCATTGACGCAGGTTCTTGTAGCTCATCTCCTGATCCTCCTAAAAGACCGGGTCATCACCCGATCGTTGCATCACTTTACACTATAGACAAAAGTATACCTTACCTCACACTCCTCGGGAGGCCCTGTCATTCTACAGATTCATGACAATCCCGACGTAATCGCGGAAGTCACGCCGAAGCCGGACGTCAAGAAGTGCCAGTTAAACGGCTTTGTCAGCCGGCGCAGCCTGTGCCTCCTTGGCTGTTCGGCTCAACTGCCAGGCTCGGACGCTTAAATAGCACAAGACCCCAAACAAGGAGGCCAACACGATAATATGGGCCAGCGAAGCGAAGAGATAAACGTGGTAATTGTTTAACGTCAGCGCGATGGTCGCCCCGGTCAACACTTGAACGATCACCAGCACCGTTGCAGCAACGCCCAGCTTGCGGATGTCCGGCAGTTCCGGATGCTTGCGGAAGGCAAAATGGCCAACCGTTGCGATCACGACCAGCAACAGAGCGGCCGCAACCCGGTGAATAAAGGCGATCCCTTCTCCGCCGGATAATCCGGGAATGAGCTGACCGTTACATAGCGGCCAGCCGCTGCATCCGCCCGCCGAGTCCGTATGGCTGACATAGGCACCGAGATAAACGACGATATACGTATAGCCCGTCGCAAACCAGGTCAGATTGCGGAACGCTTTAGACACGCGGACTGCCGAGCCAGATGGGCGCATAGGGTCCTGCGGACGGCGCCCCGCGCTGCGGTCAGCTTGTCCGCGTTCTTCCTCGCGAACGCCTAGAACCAGCATGATCGAGCTGGCGAATGCGATCAACGAGAACCCGAAATGCAGCGCCATAACGGCGGACGACGTCGGGTAAATGACCGCCATCGCTCCCATCACGGCCTGCACCATGACAAAAACTAAGGCCATCAAGGAATACAACTGCAGATCCTTGCGGTTCTTCCGATACATCCAAAACGCGACAAACGCCGCCAAAGAAAACAAACCGGCCGCCCCGCTGACTGCCCGGTGAGAATATTCGATCATGGAAGCGAGCGTATGAGCCGGGACAAACTTCCCGTGACAGAGCGGCCAATCATTGCCGCAGCCGAGTCCTGATTCCGTTTTGGTCACAACGCTGCCCCCAAGCGTCGCCAGGAACATGACAAAACAAGAGGCGTAACTGAGCCATTTTAAAGATTTCGTATGCAAAACGGTTCACACCTTTAAGTTAATCGCTAATCCTTTTCATTATAACCGATCAAGTAACCACTTTCATAGAAAATGTTGAAAAATCGACACCGCCGCAAGGGATTTCCCTGCGGCGGTGTGATGAATATAATGGCGTTTGATTTTTGGATTATAACGTATCCCGGGTTTCCGGCGTGTCATGGAGCGTATGATACACATCCAACGCCTTGTTCAGGAAATCCTCAATTTCCTCACGGGATTTGCGGAGTTTGTTCACGAACCGAACCAGCTCGCGGCCGTCGGTATAGGCGACAAAGCTGGGGATACCGAGAATGTTTTGCTCCTGGCTGACCTCGCCAACTTGGTCCACATCGACCTCAATCAACGTCAGTCGACCTTCGTATTTCGCCTCAACCTCAGGCATAAACGGATCTATGAATTTACAATCCGAGCACCAGTCGGCTTTAAAGACCGCTACGATTAAGTTGCTGGATTGAATGCTGACTTGAAATTCCGCGGGGGACGTAATTTTTTTCATGGATGATCCTTCCTTTCATCAGGATACTTCTAGTCAACCAGAAGCGGGAGTGGAAGTCAATCTTTTTGGACATACTAGATCGTATTATGCCTAGCCGGCCGCCAAATATTCGGACGCTCGATCTAAGGTAGAAGGGAGGCGGAATCCATGGGGGACCACCGCCAAGACAATGGGAAGGCTGTCAACCTGAGAAGATGGATGTCCAGCCTGCCCGCCGCAATCTCAACCATGCTCAAAAACAAAACCGCCGTGCTTTCCGATTCTTCTGAATTGCGGAAAGAGACGGTTGATTTGGGCTGGAACGAAGCGGCCGCCCGTACGGTCATCAGCGAGATCGAGGAGTTGCTGCGGCGCACTGCGGCCGCTCGGACGGCGTCAGCAGGTGAAGATTACAGCGCCGAGGATTTGCAGTTGGCCGAAGCAATCGCTGAGGAAACCCGTTTGGCCGGTGCGAACAACATCAGCCGGACGGCGGCTTATCTCGCCTGCTATCAAGCTTGCCCGGAGCTGCACTGGGCTTTCCTCGCGCATATGGTCTCGCGAAACGCCGGCTGGAACATGACAGACCTGCACAGCAGCCGAATGGCTGATGTGATTGATGCCGAAGAGAAACGGCTCACGTATCGGTTTCTGGAACGTTGCAACGCCCTGATTTTTCAGGACGCTTATCCGCAGCTTAGACTGTACATGATTAGCCGGGAGTTCGGAGCCAGCCGGTTCCACTTGCTGCCGTATTTTCACGTTTCCCGTTTTATGCGGCCGTTTTGGGAGCGGTTTTGGATCGACCGCAGCAGCGCCTTGCTGACCGTCGGACTCATCATCAACGAGCAGAATTATATTGAGAAACGCGTGGTGCGCCATCCTTACTTCCAGAAGCATGTCACGGAAAAAATGAACTTCCGCCTGTTCAGCCTGGCTGGATTAAACCAGGTGGTGTTCCCGCTGAGCGAAGCGGCGGGAGTGGACGGGGCTGCCGGGGGTAAAATGCGCCGCCTTGCGGGGCGCACCGTCTCCGACTTCGGCAGCCTGCAGGCCCGCATCGCGTTAGGCAAGAGCCTGTACGCGATGCTGATGGGCTACCGCGCCGTGCGCAGCGGCGCGGAGCGCTTCGCCGCGAGCGTGCCGCACAGCGGCTCGCGGGCGGACTATTGGCCGGAACTGTTCACGGCCAATTTAGAAGAAGCTCTGACCGCCAAGGTACAGGGGTCAGAGCTTCTCGCCCAGGAGACGCTGCCGCCGGGCCAGCGTCTCTACAGCCCCAAGCTGCTCAGCGCTTGGGGCGACACCGCCTATGAGCCAATCTCCCGAGAGGATTGGCTCAAAGACACCCGCGCGCTGGACGACATCAGCGCGCCAAAAGCGCCGTTCCTGTGCGACATCAGCCGCTCGCACAGGAACGGCATCCTCACCACCGCATTTGTGCACGATGCGGTGGAGGAGCATTGACCGTCCGGGGCGGGTTGATGTGTCGCCTTCCCCCGCCCCGCTTAGCTTCCGCCACTCGCTCCGGTCTATCGCGGGTTCCCTCGTTAGCTTCTGTCGCCCGCTCCCTCCTCTGCTCTCCGCTACCCCCGTGGAGCCTACTCTGGCAGCTTCTTTTCACTATTATCCCGTATAGTCAGACGACCGAAAAACAATCGAAGTGAAATCACACTTCCCCATCACCGAACCCCTCTTCCCTCTTCCTTCTTCACTAGCCCCCTTTTTGCATCATTATTCCTTTTAATCAGCCAGCGAGTCACAACCTCTACACCAGCCCCCAACGAAGCTTGTCTGCCAGCTCCTTTTGCACGATTATCCCTCTTAATCAACCAGCGAGTGACCGAACTTGATGAGTATGTTCCTTACTCAATGCTAATCTCCCTCGAAACTGCCCCGCATAATCGGAATGATGCGTAACCTTAACTTCCAGCCTCCCTGAGCGAAGGGGATAAAGGTGTAAAAGGCGCCCCGACGTACACCCTTACGACCGCGGTTACCCAAACGATCTGCGGCTCTCCTGATTCCAGCTGTTTCATTCTGTAAGTAATAAGTAAAGCATATCCACTCGCACACTGCCGTCCATGACCAAAAGGGATAATGGTGTAAAAGCGCTCACGCGACATCCCCTTCTAGCCATGTGCTTTGCCCGTCTCCCAGCCGTCCAGCCACCCACCCCACTACATACGAATGGTATTCCTCTCACACTCCTACTTCCTGATCCAACGGGATAATCATGCAAAAGCTGCATAGAAAAGCATGCCTCCCCCACAACTTTACCTCTCTGACCAAAAAGGGATCATCGCGTAAAAAAAGCGACTAACGGGCACACAGTCATGCATCCGCTAGTCGCTGAGTTTTGCTTCTTGCTTTTGTAGTTAGCCCGCTTGACGGCCTTGGCGGCCGCTGCGTTGCAGGCGCATGAGCGGGGAGAGGATTTTGCGGAGGGGGGCTGGGTAGCTGGCCAGCTCGTCCTTCCGGACGACGCGCAGCAGGATGAGCAGCACTGGGTAAAGTGCGACTACTGCCACGCCAACGATGCAGCAGGTCAGGAAGAAGGCAACCCGCGCTGGCATCAGGTCGACCATTTGAATGCCGGCCTGGTTCAGGCCGTAGCCTACACCGGACAAAACCACGACGGTAACCAGGAAACCGCCCCAGCGGCTGCCCATCAAAGAAAACGGTACGATTTGCTTCATCGCCCGAACATTTAGCAGCGTGATGACGAAGAAGCAGAGCCCGGTGGCGATAATGATGCCATAAATCCCCCAGAACTGCGCAAACAGATAACTGGCTGCCAGCTTGACGAGTATCCCGATCGCCACGTGCACCATCGACAAGTTGGCTTTGCCTACCCCCAGCAGAATCGAGTTACTCGTCATCATCGTAATTTGAAAAATCGTTGCAAACGTCAGCAACGCGACGATGCTGCTGCCGTCCCGGGTACTGAACAGTAACCCGTTCACCGAATACGCCGCCGTGCCCAGCGCCAGAATGATCGGCATCCCGCTCAACACCGCGACCCGCATGGCCAAGGTGACTTGGCGCTGCAAATGTTCCTGATCCTTCCGCGCGTAAGCTGCGGAAATGACCGGCACCAGCGATTGGCTCAGCGCAATCGCCAGAATCGGCGGAATCCCCGCGATCATCTGCGCCCGGTTCCCGAGGATCCCGAGGATGTAGGTGGCTTGTCCAGAGCCGATTTGCCCGGAGAGCAGCGGCTTCAGGATCGAGTTGTCGATAAAGTTAACCGCCGGCACCGCCAGCGCGGTAAGCACGATCGGAATCGACAGCTTAAGGATTTCCGCGTAAATTCGCTTAAACGACAGACGAGCGGCTTCACCTCGCGGCTTCCCTTGCCCCTCGGCCTGGTCCTTCCGCTTCAACTTCAAGCTGTACACGAGCATCACAATCAGCGCCGCAACTCCGCCAAGCACCGCGCCAAATGTCGCGCCGGCCGCGATCTTTTCGCCCGAATAGCCCCAGTGGAACAACACGAACGCCAAAATAATGCCGGCCGCCACCCGCACGATCTGCTCGATGACCTGTGAAACCCCCCCGGCGATCATGATATTCCGACCTTGCAAGTAACCTCGGATCATAGCGATCAGCGGAAACAGCAGCAAGGCCGGCGCCAGAGCGCGAATGGCCACCACCGATTCCGGAACGCCGGAAGCTTCCGCATAATAGGGCGCCAAGGCATACAGCAGCACGAACATCACCAAGCCCGCCACACCGGCAAAGAGCAGCGCCGCCTGGTACACGCGCCGCGCCTCCTCCGGCCGGTTCAGCGCGTGCCGCTCCGACACCATTTTGCTCAGCGTACTCGGGATCCCCGCCGTTGCTAAAGTTAACAGCATGAAATACGCCGCATTCGCTTGCGAATACGACGCGTTCCCGATATCTCCAAGGATGTGCTCCAACGGAACGCGCTGGAACAAGCCAAGCACCCTTGCGATCAGCGCGGCTCCCGCCAAAATTAACGTGCCTTTAATAAACGATTCCTTCTTGGACAAAAGCAATTCCTTCTTTCCCGCAATCCATATAAGTGCTAACTAGAATGAAAACTAAAATGCAACGATCCAAATGATAAACACGATGATCATCACCAGTTGCAAAATCACCTTGACCACCATGCTGCTAAACAAGCCAACGACGGAACCAATGCCCACTTTAAACGATTTGGTGAGCGACTCGCCCTTAATCAATTCCCCGATCATTGCACCCAGCAACGGCCCTAGTACCAGACCAAAAGCCGGAATAACAAACGGACCGATGATAATGCCGATCGTGCTAAGCCAGACGGACAGCTTGCTGCCGCCGAATTTTTTGACGCCCCAAGCCCCGACCGCATAATCCGCCACCATCAGCGCGACCACGATCAACGTTTGTAGAATCCAGAAGAAGGGGCCAAACGACTCAAACGAGAAAAACCATCCGTACACAAAAAAGGCAAAATAGATGGCGAGCACCCCAGGCAATACGGGATACACCGCTCCGGCCATCCCCACGGCAAACAGGGCAATCACCAAAATCCAGCCAATCACGGACAGCGCCATTTTCTCACACCCCTGTCAAAATATAATCCCGAATAATCCAGGCAATGCCATCTTCATTATTCGACGTGGTCACGACATCGGCCTTCTCCTTCACGGCCTCCTGGGCGTTCCCCATCGCAACCCCCAGACCCGCGGCTTCAATCGCAGCCAAGTCATTTAAGCTGTCTCCGATCGCGACGACTTCGGACATCTCCAGTCCAAGCAGTCCGCAAACCGTCTGAATGCCGCTGGCCTTGCTGATCCCTTTCGGATTGATCTCCAAATTGTGCGGGGATGAATTCGTGATTTCAAGTCCGCCCATCTCTTGCAGCTGCCGTAAAATCTCTCCCCTCACCTCATCATCCTCGGTAAAATAACCAAACTTCATCCAATGATTCCGTTCCAATAATTCCGGTTGCCAGTTTCCTTCGTTATAATTGCCTTCCACGGCGTAGGCCCAGAACCAGACATTCTTTTCCCGGGAAATGTCGTACATTCGTGAAACGAGTGATCGATCAAGCAGCACCCGACGGTACAACTCATGCGGCGACTTCCACACTTCGCTTCCATTTACCGTAATCATCGGCGTTCCAAGGTCAAGCTGATCGCCATACGGAACCGCCTCCCGATAGCCGCGTCCTGTCGACAAGCAGACGTGGACCCCGGCCGCCGCCGCCTTCCGAATCCATCGTTCCGTCTCCGGCGAAATTTGTAGTTCGTCGTTCAGCAAAGTTCCATCCATATCGAGCGCCAACAGTTTATATTTCAACAACAGACAGCTCCCCCCATCCCCAAAGAAGTTCTTGACTCTCTAAACAGCATATCGCCATTTTATCATAATCCCGTACTCCGACAAAGCTTAGTGAACATAAGGCCAAGTAGTTCATAAGCCATGATAAAAGCCGCCCATCAGGCGGCTTCGCTCCACTCAAAACTCTCAGATTAGCGTTGGCTGGTCAACGACTCGATATCGATGAAAGGTGTGGCGCCGCCCGTGACTTGCGGGAGCTTGCCATCCCATTTTTCCAGCGCCTTCTCCTGCACTTCGATCTGCTTCAGCTGTACCAGCTCCGGCGTAACCTCCTGCTTCTTCAGCTTCAGCGCTTCTGCCTCGGCTTCGGCCTGAGCGATCTTCTGCTGCGCTTCAATCTGAATCCGCTTCAGGTCGTTGCTCGCTTTCAGCGCCTGCTGCTGAGCAACCTGCTTCGCTTCGATCGATTGGTTAAACGCGTCGGAGAACTTAAAGTTGACGATGTTAATTTCGTTAACGATCAAGTCATATTTGGCCAAACGGGAAGTTAAATGCTCGCTAATCTCCCCGGCAACCACATCGCGCTTGGCGATCAAATCCTCGGCTTGGTACCGTGCCGTCACCTCTTTGACGATTTCCTGCACAGCCGGGTTAATGATGACCGTATCGTAATTGCCGCCGATATTGTTCATCAGATTGTAGGCCGAATCCTTGTTCACCGAATAGTTGACGGCAACATGCGTCGAAACCGGCTGCAGGTCCTTGGATGATGCGGTCGTGTCCGTTTCCGTTTTGGTAACCTGCGTATTCACCTGAATGACGGTTTGAACAAACGGTATTTTGAAATGCATGCCCGGAGCCAAAATATTATCGTTTAACTTCCCGAACGTTTTGTACAAGCCGACATGACCGTATTCGACCTGCGCATAACTGTTGGATCCGACGATCAGGACGACGATGACGATGATGGCCGTAGAAATCCATTTCCCCACGGACATATTCCTCTTTGTTTGCTGCTGCGTACCTGTCTCCATATGAATCCCTCTCCCCTTAATATGTGGTCTAGCCGGACCGATTGACCGGCTAACTTTAATAAGTAATACGGAGAAGGCCGTCGCTTGGTGGCAAAAACTTGACAAAAGTGTGTCGGATTCATGTTAACCATCGTCTTCTACGTTCATCGAATACGGTTCCGCTGCCTTAAACCGCCGCAGAATGCAGCCCATCGCGTTTCCGGTGCTTCTTCCCGAACCGGGCGATCAAACCATGCTTCGGCGAAAAGAGCAACGCCAGCAGGAACAACATCCCGGCTACCGTTACCATTGAGCCGGCGATGGAAGCGTCCAGCCATTTGGCCGCATAGTAACCGCCGGCTGCGCTTATCGCCCCGATCAGCACGCTGTAACCGAGCATTACACTCAACCGATCGGTCAGCAGATAAGCTGCCGAGGCCGGGATAATCAACATGCCGACGACCAGGATCGCCCCTACGCTCTCAAAAGAAGCCACCGTCGACAGCGATACGAGCCCCATCAGCAGATAGTGGAACAACGCAACCGGGATGCCGACTGCAGCCGCTAACGCGGGATCAAAGGCACATAGCTTAAACTGCTTGTAGAAGAGCAGGATGGCCGCGAGCACGATAAGCAGCGTCCCGCCCAGCATCCAGACGGCAACCGGCCCCATATCGTAGCCGTTCCAAATCCAGGTGTCCCATTGGACATAGGCGATTTCGCCGAACAACACGCAATCCAGGTCCAGGTCAATATGCGAAGCGTTCCGGCTGATCAGGATCACACCAACGGCGAACAGCGCCGTAAACACGATGCCGATTGAGGCATCGGATTGCAGGCCGCTTTGCTGCAGCGCCTGGATCAGGAACACGGTGATCAGCCCCAGCACGGCGGCCCCAATCAGCATCAGTAAGGAGTCCCGCGAGCTGCTGATCAGAAACGCGATGGCGATGCCAGGCAGCACGGAGTGGCTGATGGCATCCCCGACCATGGCCATTTTTCGCAATACCAAAAAGCAACCCAAAATTCCACACGTCGCCGCGACCAGCGTGCCGGTCAAAATAATCCAAAAATCGGCCATGTTATTCCGCTCCCCTCTCGGCTGCATTCACCGTGTTTCCAGCCTGCCGGATCATCGCCAGCTCCATCGGTTGCTGTATTTCGCTGCGGCTGCGCCAGCGGCGTATCCACTTGGCCAGCAGCCCCCGATTTGGCGCAAACACGGCGGAGACGAAAAACAAGGCGGTCGCCGCTAACACTGTCACCGGCCCAGTCGGCAGGTTCGACAAAGTGGAGCTGATCAGCGTACCGGTGACCCCTGACAGCGCTCCGAAAGCGCCGGCCAGCACGACCATCACACCCAGCGCGTCGGTCCAGTACCGCGCAGCAACCGCCGGGGTGATTAATAAGGCGGCTACCAGCACGACACCCACGGCTTGAATGCCCACGACAACCGCCACCACGGTCATCAGCAACAGCAACTGCTCAAGGAAGGCCACGTTAAGCCCCATGCCCCTCGCAAAGCCGGGATCAAAGCTCACCAGCTTCAACTCCTTAAAGAGCAGTGCGCATATCGCAATCAGCAGCACGGACACCGCACCCATCAAGTAAACGTCAGCCAGCATCATCGAAGCCGCCTGGCCAAACATGTATTTGTCGAGCCCGCTTTGGTTCCCGTTGCCGCTGTGCTGGATCTGGGTCAGCAGCACGATGCCGATGCCAAAGAACACCGACAATACGATTCCAAGCGCCGCGTCCTGCTTGATCCGCGTGTAGCGGGTAATGGCAGAGATGCCAAACGTCGCCGCCATCCCGGCGAGGATGGCCCCAAGCATAAACAGGCCCACCGATTTGACACCGCTTAGCATAAAGGCGATGCAAATCCCCGGCAGCGCGGCATGCGCTAACGCATCCCCAAGCAAGCTTTGCTTGCGAAGATAAGTGAAAGAGCCGATAACGCCGCTGCCCAAGCCGAGCAACAAAGATCCCATTAAGATCCATTGCAGGTTCGGATCCGTTATCCATTGCCATAATGTCGTTAGCATCGCATCACACCGTCCCCGCAGGCACCGCGCCGAAATCGGCCAGCATGGCAATCTTCCCGCCGTAGGTCTTGTGCAAATTTTCCGGTGTAAACGTCTCCCCGGTAGGTCCGGCATCAATCAATTCACCGTTCAGCAGCAGCACGTGATCAAAATATTCCTTCACCGTGGATAAATCGTGATGCACCACCAGCACCGTTTTCCCTTGCTCCTTTAATTCGTGCAGCAGGGCAATGATCGCTTTTTCCGTGGTGGCATCGACACCGGCAAACGGTTCATCCATAAAATACACCTGCGCGTTTTGTGCCAAAGCCCGGGCCAGAAACACCCGTTGCTGCTGACCGCCGGATAACTGGCTGATCTGACGCCCGGCATACTCCGCCATCCCTACCTTCGCCAGACACTCCAGCGCGATTTGCCGTTCCTTCGCTCCGGGGCGGCGAAACCAGCCAAGCTGGCCGTAACGGCCCATCATCACGACATCCAGCGCATGGGTTGGGAAATCCCAATCCACCGATTCGCGCTGCGGCACATAGCCGATCAATTTGCGCTGCTCCCGATAGGATTTGCCATAGATGCGAACTTCACCGTCCAGGGTCGGAAGCAACCCCAGTACGGCTTTGAGCAGCGTGGATTTCCCCGCTCCGTTGGGACCCAGAATCCCAATCAACTGCCCCTCCGGGATGTGAAAAGAGACCGATCTTAACACCGGCTTTTTCTGATAAGCGACGGTTAATCGGTTGACTTCAAGCGGATAAACATTCATATCGGATCACCCTTCCTTGAGTTATTTCAATGCCTCAACGATCGTGTTGACATTATGACGGACCATCTCGATGTAGGTGTCCGCTTCTGAGCCTGGTTCACCCAGCGAGTCGGAATACAGCTCACCGCCAATTTTCACCGTATGCCCCAGCTCTGCAGCTCCGGCAATCACCGCTTCCATCGATTTGGTCGGAATGCTCGATTCAACGAATACAGCTTTGATCTTGTTCTCAACCAGGAAGTCCCGGAGCTTGGCGACATCCTTTGATCCGTATTCCGCCGCCGTACTGATCCCCTGCAGGCCCATCACTTGGATGCCGTAGGCATCTCCGAAGTAACCAAACGCATCATGGGCCGTAACCAGCACCCGGTCCTGCTCGGGAATTTCAGCGATCCGCTCCTTCACTTCCGCATCCAGCTTCTCCAATTCGGCGATATACGCCTCGGCGTTCTTCCGGTAGACGTCCGCATGGTCTGGATCATAGGCCGACAGCGTGTCGCGAATCGTTTGGGTCGCTGTTATCCAATGCCGGACGTTAAACCAGATATGCGGATCGTACTGCGTGCCCCCGGCATCCGCACCGGAGCGCAATTCGCTCGGATCAATGTCCTTCGACACCGCCACGGTCCGCTTCTTCTGCTCCAATTTCTCAAAAATCTCCGTCATTTTCCCTTCCAGATGCAAACCGCCGTAAAAAACAACCTCCGCCTTATCCAGCTTCTCGATATCCCCCTGCGATGCCTTGTATAAATGCGGGTCCACTCCTGGGCCCATCAGACCGGTGACCTCGACCTGCTCGCCGCCAACCTCCTGAACGACATCTGTGATCATTCCGATCGTAGCCACCACCTTGACTGGCGAATCATTAGCCGATGCGCGAACATGATCCGCCTGACCCTCTACTTTGGAACAAGCCGCCAATACGATTAACGCCAACACGCCCAGCGTCATTTTAGCCCTTTCAAACGGGCTTTTCTTAATCCTCATTTCGTCCATTACGCTTCTCCTCTCCTCGAACTTTACCTAATGTTGTACAAGTGAATACTTGTTTACTTGATCTCTTTTTGTTTTATTTATATAAAAAAGTTTCCTTAGGGCAAATTTTAATCAAAAGATTCCCAAAAAGCAAGAGGAATTTCCTCCGAAACAAAAATAGCCTGCTCATCGCGAGCAAGGCTTCGTTCAATCTTATGATTATTTCTTGGGGTTGCCGTCCAAACCGTATTCCCGATCGTACGCATCAAAAATTTTCCGGGCAACCGGTGCCGCGCTGTGAGCCCCAAAGCCCCCTTCGGGAATAACAACCGCCACCGCCAGCTTCGGCTTCTCCCTTGGTGCAAACGCAATAAACACGCCGTTATCCAACAACTTGTTCTTATAGGCTTGCTGGGAAGTCCCCGTCTTGCGCGCAAAATCGTACGGAAACCCACCAAAGGCGCTCACGTCGGTTCGCATCCCGTCGATGACTTCGTCCCAATAGGCGTCCTTCATCTTGACTTCATTTAACACCTTCGGCTCAAATTGCATCACCAAACGGCCTTCGGCATCGGTTATTTTTTGCACAAGTCTAGGTTGCATGCGCTTCCCCCGATTGGCTAGCGTCGCAGTATATTGCGCCAACTGCATCGTCGTATATTTGCCCTGCTGCCCGAAGGAAGCATAAGCCAAACGGGCCAACGCCGTTTCCCTTTCATCCTTATAATCCAAGATCCCCAAATATTCACCTGGCAAATCAATGCCCGTGGAAACGCCCAAGCCAAATTGTTTCATATATTCGTCCCAAACCTCAATCCCTTGGGTTCGATATTTGTTGTACAGCTTCTCCCCCACCATATCGACCATAAACGCATTGGACGAGAAGCGGATGGCATCTTTCGGATAGATGGAGCCGTAGACATGCCCGGAGGAATTTCGCACACTCGCTGAGTCGTTGCGGCCGAAATAGGCGATCCCGCGGTCGCTATATTTCGTTTTTGTCGTAAACAAACCTTCGTTTAGGCCGATTAACACTGACAGCGGTTTGATCGTTGATCCCAGGTACACCGTCGAGTCGAAATTATGGCCAGAGCGCCCGGAGGAAAACGGTGTGATCGTACCGTTTCGATAGTTTGACGAAATTTGGCTCCACACCTCTTCAGATACCCCGCCGGATTGCCATACATTCGTATCATAGTCCGGCATGCTGGCCATAACGATGACGTTTCCGGTATCTACTTCCATCGCCACGGCATAACCCGTTTTGGCATGAGGATGCACACTTCCGGATACGGGATTGTGATGGACCCACTCGATTTGATCGAGGATTGCCTGTTCCGCTGCTTGCTGTACGTTTTTATTTATTGTTGTATGCAGGTCATAGCCTTTTACCGGTGGGACGATTTCGGCTACGCCATTCGCCATGTTTCGCGGATCAATTGGAACGCGTTTATAACCGTTCCAAATCAGGATCATAATGCCGCACCGACTCCTCAATGATGTCTATACCGAGAAACCTGCTTTTTTGAGCAAGGAAATACGCGGTTTCTTGTTCAGTCAGATTGCTCTTGATTCGGCGTGGAGCAAACCCGCCGCTGCGGCGGAATTTCAAATCCATCGCATCCAGAATCTCTTCTTCCGACATCTGTGCGTTCGGATCGCCATACGTGTCAAACACCTTCTTCAGCTCTTTAGCCAGCGCCGCAGCTTCCGCCAAATTCGCTCTACCCGCTTCGGTCGTCGGATCGTAGTTACTTTTCTGCAAAGTCAAATATAAGGTTTGGATCGGCGTGGAATAGGCCAACTTCTCTCCCCCTGCGGCCAGAATCGAACCCCGGACCGGCGGCATTGGGACATCCCGGAACCTCATTTTCACCTCTTCCATGGAGATCGATGGTCCTTCGACAAACTGCAAGATGGCA
Organism: Paenibacillus sp. p3-SID1389; assembly: GCF_025151705.1. Taxonomy (NCBI): domain Bacteria; kingdom Bacillati; phylum Bacillota; class Bacilli; order Caryophanales; family Paenibacillaceae; genus Paenibacillus; species Paenibacillus sp. p3-SID1389. The sequence continues at coordinate 51,476 of NZ_JALXVO010000013.1, forward strand.
AGTCGGATAATGATAAGGGTGAACATCGCGAAGGCACTGAAGAAAAACAGATTAAGCCGAATATGGAAATGCCGCCTTATGGAGGCATGCTGTTCCTGAGGATCCTCGATGACGTATTTGTTCATCTTCATTTCCGCCTCCCTCGAAGTGATGAATCTTCCTTCCCATCAAAAAACGACCTTTTCAACATCTCTGCGAAAAGGTCGTTGCTGTCATTGGATTCAATTAAGGATTCGTTTGCTCGGTTTGATTCCCGTTTTGCTGTGAAGCGTTATTGTCTGTCTGTTGCTGATTTTGGTTTTTGGTCTTCTTCGGAACCCCGTCCAAGCCATATTCCTGATCATACGCATCAAAAATTTTGCGGGCAACCGGCGCGGCGCTGTAGGCACCAAAGCCGCCTTCCGGAATGACGACCGCTACCGCCAGCTTCGGATTCTCCCGAGGGGCGAAAGCGATAAACACGCCGTTGTCGCGATTGGCACCGTTAGCCCATTGCTCCGAGGTCCCGGTTTTTCTGGCAAAATCGTAAGGGAAACCCGAGAAAGCAAAGGAGACATCGGTCTCCATTCCTCCGATAACCTCGTTCCAATAAGCATTGTTAAACTTAACCTCATTTAGAACTACCGGCTTGAACTCCTTGACGATATTGCCGTCCGTATCGGTAATTTTGCTGACGAGATGCGGTTCCATGCGTTTCCCTCGTGTAGCCAAAGTCGTTGTATATTGGGCGAGCTGCATCGCGGTGTATTTCCCTTGTTGTCCAAAGGAAGCATAGACAAGCCTTGATAATGCTGTCTCCGATTCATTTGTATACTCCAGCTTGCCCAAATATTCATTTGGCAGATCCACACCGGTCGAAACACCTAGACCAAACTGCTTCATATAGTTGTCCCAGATTTCAATCCCTTTAGATCCGTATTTGTTGTAGAGCTTCTCACCGACCATATCGACCATAAAGGTGTTCGATGAGTGACGGATCGCGCCAGCCGGATCGATGGAGCCGTAGGCATGGCGTTGGGAGTTGCGGACGCTTGCGGAATTGTTTTTCCCAAAATATGCAATTCCTGTATCGTTATAATAGGTACTTGTCGTAAACAAACCTTCGTTAAGTCCGATTAACACTGATAACGGCTTAATGGTTGAACCCAACAAAATAACGGATTCCATGTTATGCCCTGACCGACCCGAACTAATCGGCGTGATCGTCCCGTTCTGATAGTTGGAAGAGATTTTGCTCCAATTCTCAGGAGACACCCCGCCGGATTGCCACACGTTGGTATCGTAGTCCGGCATGCTGGCCATGGCCACTACGTTGCCGGTCTCCACTTCCATCGCAACCGCGTAGCCAGTTTTGGCGTTGGGATGAACCTTGCCGGATACCGGGTGGGTATGAACCCACTCGATCTGGTCAAGGATCGCCTGCTCAGCGACCATCTGAATGTTTTTGTTGATCGTCGTATGGAGATCATGGCCTTTTTCCGGCGGTGTGATTTCCGGGATCCCGGTGGCCATGTTCCGCGGATCGATCGGCACGCTCTTGTAGCCGTTCTTCCCGCGCAGCTCGTCCTGATAGTACAGCTCCAGGCCGTCGTATCCGACGTCCTCGTTTTCCGTGTATTGCATCGCCGGATCATCGTTCTTCGCTTCCCGGATCTGCTTGTACTTCTCCAGCGATGTGGATGCCCCTTTAAACTTCCTGATATAACCGATCGTTTGCACGGCTACCGTATCGGGATCGTAATGGCGGATGCTCTCCTCGACGATGTCGATCCCCGGAAATTCACTTTTCCGTTCCAAGAAATAAGCGACTTCTTCAGGTGTCAAATCGATTTTGATTCGGCGCGGCGTAAACCCGTTATATTGCCGGTAATCAAGGTCCATTGCCTTGATGATTTCCTCTTCCGTCATTTGGGTCTCCGGCGAACCTAATCTATCGAAAACCTCCTTCAGCTTCTTGGCCAAAGCCAAAGCTTCCGGACGATTGGCTTTTCCTTTATCCGTGGAATTGCTGTAGTCTTTCTGCAGCGTGATATACAGCGATTGAACCGGCGTGGAATAGGCCAACTTCTCGCCCCCCGCTGCATAGATCGTTCCACGGGTTGGAGCCAGCGGCACGTCCTTGACGCGCAGGTTGCTCTCCTGTTTGGATAACGTCGGGCCTTCTACAAACTGTAATATGGCCAAACGTACGATGATGACGGTAAATATGGCAAAAGCACTAAAGAAAAACATGTTTAGCCGAATGTTAAAATGGCGTTGCATTGCGATTTCTTGTTCTTGCGGATCCTTCGCATAAGTGCTTTTCAAGGCGTTTCCCTACTTTCTTTCCCTTAAATCCTCATTTCTTGAAGTCAACTACTCTATAGTACCATAACGAAATAAGGGGCGGTGAAGTTACGCCCCCTTTCCAGCATTTTTTCCGCATGATTTGCGTGCCGAATCGCACGACCCAGATCCCATGTTGCCCGGTTTTTTCCGCAGCCAAGGCTCAAATCAGCTTATTGGGGACGTGGGTTTCGCTGAACGCCGGCGGATTAAACCAGTCGCCGCTTTTGGCCCAAGTCGAATCCAGCGGAATCCAGGCGTTTTTCTCTGACAAATAAACCTCGTTCCAGGCATGAGGACCGTACCCGCCTTGCCCGTCGTATCCAAGTCCGGTCACGACCTTCACCTGAAGCCCAACGGTTCTAGCCATGACGGCATAGAGCCGGGCATAATCGATGCACACCCCGCGTTTCGTATCAAACGTCATTTGCGGTGTTTGCTCATGCCAGATGCCTTTTTCCTCATAGTCTTTCACTTTATCGTAATCGTATGACACCCGGGTTCCAACCCAGTCGTACAACCGCCGGGCCTTCTCTTCATCCGTATCGGCCCCTTTGGTGATCTCTGCTGCAGCCAGCTCAATGGATTCGGGAATGTTAGCATCAATGACTTCGTATTTCTGTTGAAGGATGCTGCCAAGCTCTGCTTCTACGCTGCGCGTGAATACCGGTAGCTTCTCCTTGATCAAATTGCCGGTAAGCGGCTCTATGACCGTTCTCGCCCCTTGCTGGTAGACCGGCGAGGCTTCCACGTATCGGCTGAACCCGCTGTTCGGATACAACGTCACAACAATAAACAACATGGCGATCAGCATCATACATCGCGCCGCACCAATCACCGCGCCAATCCCGGCGCCGGCCAAACGGCTCAGCAGCGAAGCCGGACGGTCCCCGCCGGAAAACAGCCAGCCGAACAGACCGCTCCCCCCGCGAACGAACAGCATCGCAAAACCCGCCAAGGTACGTATGATCCAATAGAGCAGAAGGAAAACGACGGCAAATCGCATCAGCGGAAAATCCCGTACCGCCATGACCAGCATGTACAGAACCTGCTCCCACTGAGCCAGCTCCCGATCCGGCAGCGGCAGCTCCGTCAACCAAGTCTGAACCTTCGGAGATAACCACATCGTTAATGGGATGGCAATCGCAATGCCAACCAGCGATAAGACGCCGCCGCTTAATAGCGTGAACAGACGGCCTGCCGAGCGGGAGGCTCCGCGCACCAATCCCTGCAGCACCGAGCCGAGAAGCACGGCAAGCAGCAGCACCGTGATCCAGTTATATTCGCTTAGCGTTTGCAGCAATGTCGTCATGTCCAGCTTCATAAGCTCCTCCGTCAATCTAGGTGTAAGTTGTATTTTTCTTAGGGTTATTGAGAATTCCGTTTCGCTTCCTGGATAAATGCCTCAAGCGTGTCGTTCATCGACCATTCGCCCAACGAAACCCCGCGGAACGATACTTTCACTTTATCGCTGCCCGCTTGTCCGGTAACCTCCAGATTCGGGGTCGTAATGGTAAACGAACCGTCCGGATTTTGCGTCATTTGGGCTTCCTTCGCTTCATTTTTCATCATGTTCAACGCTTCAGTTTTACTGATGTCGAGGGCTTGTTCCTTCACCGTTGCTACCGCATCCCCGATATCCTTAAGCGTGATGCCGCTGTAAATCACGATAAATGCGGCGATGATCAGCACCAGCGCCCATTTGACGACCGTTCTTACAAAATTCAGCACAAGGAAGAGAATGACCAGCGCTACGACGATCACCAGCCAATTTTCTTTCAGAAATTCAGTCCATACTTGTACATCAAACATGATGAATCCTCCATAATTAGATTTTCCATGATTTTTGATTTCTGCATTTTGATTCTAACCCATTATACATGATGGCCCAAGACCATGTCAGCTTAACCCCCAATCCCGCGGATTTCAAGCATTTACGCCGAACCACATCTTCGTTCTACTTCGTGATGGAAAGCCGCAAAGGCTTTTCATCACCGAGAAGGTTGGATGAAGCTTGGATCGAGTAGCTGAGCGCAGCTGCCTGGGGGTAATAAGTTCGTCCTGGGGAGCGTACAAGTAATACTAACGTTCATTCTACGCAAAGGAGGGGCGACGCGTGAAAATCGCCTTTTGGCTGTACTTCTTTATGTTTCTGGCTTTCTTCGATCTGCACGCCCAGTACCCGATCCTAACTCCGTTTGCCTTGTCGCTGGGAGCCGCGCCGACGTTTATCGGCTGGATGATGGGGATTTATGCGCTGACGCATCTGCCGGGCAACCTGCTCGCCGGCCAGGGCGTCGACCGTCACGGCAGCAAGCCGTACATGATCTTCAGCCTGGTGACTGCCGGCGGGGTTCTGCTGCTTCAAGCCCATGTAACGGAGCCTTGGCAGCTGCTCGTGCTGCGCTCCATCAGCGGTTTTGTGCTCGCCTTCCTGTCCCCGGCCTGTCTGGCGATGCTCGCCTCGCTGTCCAAAAATCCGGTACAGCAAGGTAAGCTGATGGCCGGTCACGGGGTGATGCATACCGTTGCTTCCGTCGTGTCACCGGCCGCCGGCGCTTTCCTTGTCGCCCAATCCGGCTTTTCCATCGCCTTTCAAATGCTGGGCTGGCTGTTGATCTCGACGGGCATCATTGCCATTTTTACGATCAAGGAGCCTCCCCGTTTGGTTGCGGAAGGTCTGGCCAAATCGGGCTCTGTGAAGTCACGGGTACCGGTGAAGATCAATGTGATCCCTTTGCGCTATTATGTGCTGCCGCTCGCCGTCGCCTGCTCCCAGGGCATTTTGTTTTTTGAACTGCCGCTGCAAGCCGGCGGAGCCGAGGGGATCATGAATACAGGCTTCTATTTTTCCATTATCAGCTTAGGGGCGCTGGTCACGCTGTCGATGTTATTTTTGAGCCGTTATTCCCCTTATTTAAGAGCCAGCATCGGCGTTCTGGGGATCGCCTTATCTTTCTTCGCCCTGGCCGCATTTGAGTTCATTCCGCTTCCCGTCGTGCTTGTGGTCTTAGGGATGGCTAAAGGGGTCGTGTACCCGGCCATAGCTTCGTTGTTTATCGATTTAAGCGGCGGAAAACGGCTGGGTACCGTGTTTTCACTGCAATCGATCGCCATGTCGCTGGGTTCCTTTATCGGCCCGATTGTCGCGGGAGCGATGCACGGCAGCTATTCCCCTTACTTCTTAGCCTTTTTCGTGCTGATGCTTGCCATCATCATCGTCCCGCCCAGAAAGTTCACCGCAACCCTGCCGCCCCCAGTTGGCGCGGGCACCGGACACCACTGATCCATGTCCTTTTAAGCCTACGGGACAAGTGCAACGGATTTTTCATCCAAGGTTAGGCTGCCGCACAGGGCACATGATAGGGTCCTACATAAGATAATCGTGTAGTAACCGATCATGTTTGAAAGCGGGGTGAACATGAATGGGCGGCATTGACAATTGCGGACCGGGCCCGGTGGTTCCTGGCTATGGATTCTGGACAACGACGGGGACGATCCTCGTGTTGTACATCTTACTGGTAATCATCCTCCGTGCTCCTTTTTATTAATTCTTGCAATCGCTACTGACCCCTGCACACCGGTCTGCCCTCGGGCAGGCCGCTTTTGTTTATGGGGTTTCTAAAGTACTAAATTTCCATAATGTTCCGAAAAAGATGAACCCTTCCCTCCTTTGTTAACGTAACTAAAAATAGATCAAATTTTAGGGAGGGCTCTAGTTGAAGAAGAAACGAAACGCGATTTTTGCCATCATTCTTACGCTTACGCTATGGTTGCCTGGAGGTGCTATGGCAGCCGAGGCGCCGCCGACCAACACCGCACCGCAGGGATTGGAGGAAATCGCCGCCGCAAAGGCCGCATTGCTCACCGATACTTACGGAACAACCAGCGTTCAGTACGCTCTGGTCGACCATGGCAAGCTCATCGTTTCGGGGCAAGCCGGCAAGAACGATCCTGAAGGAAAGATCCCGCTGACCTCTGAAACGATGTACGGCATCGGCTCCACCAGCAAAATGTTTACGACCGCTGCGGTCATGAAACTGGTCGATCAAGGCAAAATCAACCTCGATTCGCCGTTGGTGAATTATATCGCGGAGTTTAAGATGAAGGACGAGCGGTACAAGCAGATCACGCCGCGCATGCTGCTGAACCACTCCGCAGGACTACAGGGATCCAGTCTTGCCAACGCGTTTTTGTTCGAAGACAACGACCCTTATGCGCATGATACGCTGCTTGACCAACTGGCCAATCGATCTCTGAAGGCCGACCCAGGAGCGTATTCCGTGTACAGCAACGACGGGTTTACACTGGCAGAAATTTTAGTTGAACGCGTCAGCGGGATGGATTTTACTGACTTTATCCACCAGGAATTCACCGTACCGCTGGGCATGAAGCATACGCTGACGCCGCAGGATGGTCTGGACTTTGGCAAGCTTGCCGCAATCTATGCACCTGGAAGTCCAGAGCCATTGCCGAAGGAAACGGTGAATGTGATTGGGACGGGCGGCGTTTACTCGACCGCCGAAGACCTGGTGAAATTTGCCGGTTTGTTTACGGGCGAAGCGGACAGCATTTTGTCCAAACAAGCCGCTAAAGTGACGGCACAGCCGGAATATAAAAGAGGAATCTGGCCTCAGGATACCGACAACAGCTTTGATTTTGGTTTAGGCTGGGACAGCGTAAAACTGTTTCCTTTTAATGAATACGGCATCCAAGCATTGGCCAAAGGCGGCGATACACTAATGTATCATGCTGAACTGGTCGTGTTGCCGGACCACCAAATGGCGGCGGCGGTTCTCTCCTCTGGGGGCTCCAGCTCGCTGAACCAATTGCTAGCGAACGAACTGCTGCTCCAAGCGTTGAAGGAGAAGGGCACAATCACGGAGTTTAAGCCGGCCAAGTCCTTTGGTTCGCCGGAACAAGCTGACATGCCTGAAGAGCTCAGGCAGTTTAGCGGGTTCTACGGGGCAACCAACCAGCTGTTCCGCATCGATGTTGCAGATGGTGAAATCCAAATCACATCCCCGTTTGCACCTGGCGAATCGTTAGGACTTCCCAAGCTTGTTTATACGAAAGACGGCACCTTTGTCAGCGAAGACGGCTCACTGAAGGTCAGCTTCGTGAAGGAGAAGAACGGGCGCACCTATCTATGGCAAAGACAATACGCCACCGTTCCTGAATTAGGTCAGCTCGCGCTTAATCTGTATTCCGCGGAGAAATTGGAGGAAAACGCCATTTCACCGGAAGTTGAGGTAGCCTGGAAGCAACGCGATGGGAAAAGTTATTACCTCGTATCGGAAAAATACAGCTCGATGGCTTACTTCATGATGTTGCCGGTCGTTCAAGTGAACCGTACGGACAGCTTGCCCGGTTACGTGATGGACAAACAAATTACGGGCCCTGATACGCTGATGGGCAAACATCAGGTTCCAACGACAGGCAGCCGGGATTCCGCAGAATACCGCTTCTTTACCCAAGGCGGAAGCGAATATTTGGAGGCCGCCGGCTCCTTGTACCTCAGCGGCGATCAAATCCAAGAGTTGTACCCCGGCAAGAAGTCCACGGTGACCTTGCAGCCGTCTGAGCAAGCCCGTTGGTTCACCATTCCGGCGAAAGCCGCTGGAAAGACGATCACCGTAGATCTGCCAGCCAAGGCATCCTTTGCGGTTTATGACGCCGCCGGGGCTTGCGTGAACTTCTCGGTGGCCAGCGGCAGTAACCAAGTGAAACTGCCCGAGAACGGAACCATCGTGTTTATTGGCGATCCAGGCATGCGTTTTGGCATTGAATTGAACTAATCGATAATACTTGTCCTTATTTTCTTATCTAATTTCTAGCAGTTTTGCATGAAGTCCCCTCCCGGGTATAAACTAGAAGCGTAACGACCCCAGCTTGGAGGTTTACGCTTTAGCCCGGAGGGGATTTATTTTGCCAATTAGCATTATCGTGGAAGGGAAGAACGACCGCAGCAAGCTGCGGCGCTTATTAGACGAAGAAGTCCGCATTTATTGTACGTTTGGTACGTTAAACACTGAGAAGCTGGAGAGCTTGCGCAAGAAGGTAAAGGATGACGAGTTGTTTCTGTTCCTCGACAACGATCCTTCCGGCAAACGGATTCGCGGCGTACTTCGGGATGCTTTTCCCGATGCGGAGCAAATTTATACGAGACGGGGATATGCCGGAGTCGAAGGAACGCCCGATGAATACCTGATCGCCCAATTAGAAAAAGCCGGGCTGGAGGAATACATTGTCTATCCCCCAACACCGGCTTCCTATGACAAGTTTTGATCGCGAAGTGAGTTACTCCTTGGCGAGGCTGATCACACCCGCAGCGATTTCATCCGGCGTCGCCTCCGGCCGGTAAATTTCCCGCAGTTGGCCCTTACGGTCTACGAGACCGATGAGATCCATATGCACGAAATTCCCATCCGCATCCTTGTCGATCAGAATTTTAAAGGAGTCCATCGCCAGGTCGATCGTCTTCTGCTGATCCCCGCGCAGGAAATACCAGCCGGAATAATCCGCTTTGAATTTATCCCCAAACGCCTTGATGTTCTCCAGCGTATCACGTTCCGGATCAAACGTGATCGAGACGATCGAAGCATCTTTGCCGAACAAGCCTTTCTCTTTCAAAATATCCTGTACTTGGCTCAGCCGAAAGGTTGTGATCGGGCAAACGTCAGGGCAGTTGGCGAAGAAGAAATAAAACAGCCGGACTTTGCCATTCGTATCCTGCAGCGTCACCGTCTTGCCGTCTACGTTCTCCATGCCAAAATCCGCAACAGGACGGATCACCGGAAGCTTAGGCTTCGCATACGTATCCCAGAGCAGATAACCGGCTAGAATCACGCAGATGGCCAGCAGAATCCATGTCCATTTATATTTCTTCAAAACCGCCATTCCCCATCCTCCTAATTACAACCTTACCGTATCCAAGATCATCACGATTAAAGCAATCGTTAAATAGTTCACTGAGAAAATAAATACCCGTTTCGCCCAAGCGTCGTTATCCTTAGCCCGGAATCCCTGAAGTGCCATGAGCAGCCAAGCTACCGACAGCAGGCAGCCGATGATGAGGAACCAAACGCCCGTATAGCCGTAGGCATACATCAAAATCGGAATCGGAATCAGCAATGCGAGATAAGGGATCATCTGCAACTTCGTGCGCGGAATGCCCTTCACGACCGGCAACAGCGGGAAGCCAGCGGCCCGGTATTCCTCGGTACGGCGAATCCCCAGCGCCCAGAAATGGGGCGGTTGCCAGAGGAACAACAGGGCGAACAGCATCCAAGTTCCCAAATCGATCCGTCCCGATGCCGCAACATAGCCAATGACAGGCGGCATGGCGCCGGAGATGGCACCAACCGACGTACTCCAGGTCGAGCTCCGCTTAAGCCACAGCGTATACACCACCACGTAGACAAACATCCCTACCGCACCAAACAACCCGGCCAGCAGACCGGAGAAAATAAACAACACTGAAAGGCCCAGCACTCCCAAGATGACGGCATACCATAACACCGTCTTCGGAGCCAGCTTCCCCGTGGGGAGGACGCGATTCTTCGTCCGGGCCATCTTCGTATCCATCTCCCGGTCGAAGTAATTGTTAAAGACACAGGACGATGCCATCACCAGCGTCGTCCCCAGCAACATGACAATTAATTGAATATAATCAAGCTCCCAGCGGGAAGCCACCCAAAACCCGGCAAACGCCGCAATCAGATTCGAACGCAAAATGCCCGGTTTCGTTAAGGCGATAAAATCTCTCCAAGTCGCCGTCTCTCCCGGAGGAGTAGGTCTCACGGACAACGCAGCGGATTCCGAAGAAGCCTGAACACTTAATGGTTTGTCCACGCGCGATTCATTCCTCCTATATTTGAAATAAAGTTCAGTTTAGGTTTAGGTTTACCTCTATTGATCATTCATAAAACGTTCAACGTTTTTACCCTTACGCTATAAACTTTATCATATCAAAACCCTGAAATGTTTGACAATCGATGGAATATCGCGCATTAACTATGACAATTTAGTGACACAATTAGCCGCCGGGCGCAGCCGGCGGCTTTCTTTCAAAATATCGTTTATTTTCCGACAAACCCCATCAGGCGCTGAACATCCTGCAGCGTTTTCTCAGCCATTTCGGAAGCGCGCTCCGCCCCTTGGCGCAAGATGCTGCGCAGCTCGCCCGACTCGCGGATTTCACGGTACCGCTGTTGGAGCGGCTCCAGCACACTGACGACCACTTCGGCCAAGTCTTTTTTGAACGGACCATACATTTGCCCTTCATACCGCTGCTCCACTTCTGCGATAGTCAGTCCCGAGCATTGGCTATAGATTGTAATCAGGTTGCTGATCTCCGGTTTCGTCGCCGGATCGAATCTCACTTCGCGTCCGGAATCGGTCGTTGCCCGGCTGATCTTCTTACGGATTTCGTCCGGCGTGTCCAGCAAAGCGATATAGCTGCCTGGGTTCGGATTGCTTTTGCTCATTTTCTTGGAGGCATCATCCAGCGACATGATGCGTGCCCCAACCTCAGGAATGTACGGCTCCGGCAGCGTAAAGTATTCGCCAAACCGATGGTTAAACCGTCCTGCTAAATCACGGGTTAATTCCAAATGCTGCTTCTGGTCATCCCCAACCGGTACCAGGTCAGCGTTATAAATCAAGATGTCCGCCGCCATCAAAGCAGGATAGACGAACAGCCCAACCCCAACGGATTCCTTCCCGGCCGATTTGTCTTTAAATTGGGTCATTCGTTCAAGTTCGCCCATCGAGGTGAGCGTCGTCAGCAGCCATCCGAGCTGAGCATGCTGCATCACATGGGATTGCAGATAAACATTTGCTTTATTCGGATCGATACCGGCCGCGAGATAAAGCGCCGCAACCGCTTCGGATTGCTCCGTCAATGCTGCCGGTTCCTGCGGAACGGTGATCGCGTGCAAATCCACGATCATAAAGTTGCAGGCATGATCATGCTGCAGCTCCACGAAGTTCTTAATAGCCCCGATGTAATTGCCTAGTGTCAGTTTGCCGCTGGGCTGGATGCCAGATAATACTCTCTTCATGACGAAAATTCCTCCCTTTGATTCAAATGCTGCATGAGTAAGACCCCGGTTTTGGTAAAATGCAAAAAGGCCCCGCGCCCGCAAGGGACGTGAGACCGTGGTGCCACCCTTATTTGCTGATGGTTGGAGCATTGGGGTTCGCGGTCAGCTTAGACGCGATGCCTCAACAAGATCAGCCTTTCCAATCCGTAACGTGGATGACCCGGCCGGCCTACTGACAACAGGCTCGCCGCCTCTTGCGTTCAACCCGGCGCTCCGAGGCCCATTCGGCACAAGCTCCTTCACCGGTTCGCATCAACCACCGGCTTTCTGCAGAACGGAAACTTCGCTTACTTCCCCTCATCAACGCTTTCTCGTTATGCCTATCATCATAAATAACACCAGCGGTGGTGTCAAATCTATTTTTCGTCTTACGCAAAAAGTGTTATGATTAGTCTAGCTTAAGGAACTGATTATGTGGGAAAAGGAGCAACGATATGAAAAAGGTGACCAAAGGGCAATGGAACGGTTACGATACGTACATCTTACATAGCCGCGAGCTTGAAGTCACGCTGCTACCTCGCCTAGGAAATAACGTCATTCGTATATGGGACAATGTCCAGCAGCGCGATGTGCTGCGTCATCCAGAAGAGAACGAACTTGATTTCTACCTGCAGAAGCCATATCATTTCGGCATCCCGCTCTTAACTCCCCCCGGACGCATTCGCAGAGGGAAATTCACGTATGCCGGGCAAGAATATCAATTTGATCGCAATACGGCAAATGACAACCACATCCACGGTCTGCACCGTACGCAAAGCTGGTGCGTGAGCGATATCGAAGAAGACGACGAAGGCTGCACCATCACAACGGAATTCAAAACCTCTGACGATCCAAATTGGATCCGTCAATATCCTGAGCCCTTGAAGCTGGAAATGACGCTCAGACTGCAAGGGGCAAGATTAACGCAAACCTTCAAAATTACGCACCTGGGTCAAAACCCGGCCCCCTTCGGTTTGGGGCTGCATACCTGGTTTCGAATTGACGGCGAGCCTGGGCGCTGGAAAGTGAAGTTGCCGGTGACGGAGCTTTACGAATTGGACGAGGAGAACATTCCTACCGGAAAGACCGCTCCGCTAGGGATATGGGATGCGTTAAACTCGGGCATGAATCTGCAAGGCGTGAATTGCGATACGATGCTGCGAATCGGAGATAAGCCGGTCGAAGCGTTGATGCTGCGCGACGACGGCTATGGCCTGCGCTACGCAGCGGATCCTGAGTATTTTAAATTTTGGGTGATCTACTCCAAGGGGGAAGCGGATCAATTCTTCTGCATTGAACCATACACTTGGTTGCCGGACGCTCCAAATTTGAACCTTCCCGCCAGTGAGACCGGGCTGATCGAATTGACGCCGCAACAAACGTTGGAATTAAATCTTTCCCTAGAAATGATCTATCCGAATACCGGTAATGATAACGAAGCTTAACCTTTTTCAAAATTTCCGCCTTCCGTTGGAAGGCGTTTTTTTCGTGATAACAAATCTTCTCGGCGAGAAGAAATAATTACCACTGCCATAGCTTTGAAGCTCCCCGCATATTTTGCACCCTACGAACCATACTAACATCACAAACGCCAAAGGAGGTGACAAACATGGCAGGTCAAAGCCGCGGAAGCCGTAATAACCTTATTGTTCCTCAAGCAACTGCTGCGCTGCAACAACTGAAAATGGAAGCAGCTCAGGAATTGGGCGTACAAATTCCGCAAGACGGTTACTATGGGAACTATACTTCCCGTGAAACCGGTTCTCTTGGGGGCTATATCACGAAACGTTTGGTTCAAATGGCGGAGCAGCAATTGTCGGGTCGTTCGAACCTGTAACTTGCATCCTCCCATTACCCTCTATAGAAACAGGCGGTCTGCTTAGCAGATCGCCTGTTTCCCTTGAATGTTGAACCCTTTAGGAAGACAGCTTTCGGTATGTACTAGCGCCTTTCTCCTTCTGCGGATACCGTTGGATCAGCAAATTGGCCATGTTATAATTCGATTCCATGATTGCATCCACGACTACGGCCCCTTGGCGCAGGGCAAATTCGTAGCTGATCTCGCCATGCGTCCAGTACCGCTTGTACTTCAGCGCTTCAATCGCCATTTTTCGAAAAGAGTGGATCTGTTCTGCATTTAGTCCGTAGGGTTCTTCACTAAGCTGCCCGTTTCGACCCGCAATCGGATTGTGGCGGATGCCAAATTTCCCGATGGTATTATTCCGGATCTGCAGAAATACGGTACCCGAAGTTAACCCCGACAGCTCCTCCTCCAGTTCCTTAAAAACCATGTCGATCTGCCTAACCAGCGATAGTTGCTCGGCTTTCAGCATATTCTCCCACCTTTCCCCCAAAGAATGCAACCTATGGTATAGGTCTTATGTCACATTATAGGTTAAATTTCCCTTTATATCAACATTATGCTATATATTTACTAATTATGTCTTGTTAGTCCAATATTTTCTTCTATCTTCCGACAAAATTCTGCAACAAAAAAGGCCCTCTTTCGAGGACCTAAACCTGTGAAGCAGATACAGTTGGTTATTGGGTTAATTCCAAGAAAGCGTCAACGTCGGCCACACATACCGCCATCGCATCGCGCCAAAAATCCGGCTTCGTTAAATCCACGCCCAGATGCTTGGCAGCCAGCTCTTCCACTGTCATCCGGCCGGTGTCTTGCAGCAGCGCATCATATTTCGCCGCAAAGCTTGGGCCTTCACGCAGCGCTTGCGCATAAATTCCGGTGCTGAACATGTACCCAAAGGTGTAAGGGAAATTATAGAAAGGCACATCTGTGATATAGAAATGCAGCTTGGATGCCCAGAAATGCGGGTGATAGCTGCCCAGCGCCCCCTGGAAGGCTTCGCGCTGTGCTTCTTCCATCAATTCACACAACTCGGCGGCATCCAAAAATCCCTGCCGGCGTTTCTCATAGAACCGGGTTTCAAACAAGAAGCGGGCATGAATATTCATGAAGAAGCTGATCGAATTTTGCACCTTATCGGCGAGCAGAACAATTTTCTGCTGATCATCTGCCGCATTTTTGACGAAGGCGTCAGCCAGGATCATTTCCGCGAAGGTCGAAGCGGTCTCCGCGACGTTCATCGCGTAATCCTGACTAAATCTCGGCAGCTCCTCCATCACGTACTGGTGATAGGCGTGCCCCAGCTCATGCGCCAACGTATATACGTTGGATACGTTCCCGCCAAACGTCATGAAGATCCGCGTCTGCTTGCTCAGCGGCAGAGAGGTACAGAATCCCCCCGGCCGTTTACCAGGACGGTCCTCGGCCTCGATCCAGCGCTTGTTAAACGCCATGGTGGCGAACTCCGCCAGCTTCGGGCTAAATTTGCCAAACTGCTGGACGATGTCTTCGGCCGCCTGTTCGTACGTAATTTTGCCGGCGGCTTGGCCCAGCGGGGAATCCACGTCGGTCCAGCTTAATTTCTCCACCCCAAGCAGCTTGGCTTTGCGCTCCAGATAAGCGACGAATTTCGGCTTGTTCTCGACGATCACTTGCCACATCGCATCCAGCGTGGCTTTGGACATCCGGTTAAGGGCCAGCGGTTCCTTCAGGATATCGTCCCATCCGCGTTTCTCGTACAATTTGATCCGGAACCCTGCCAAGCGGTTCAGCGCATCAGCACAATAGTCCTCCGCTTTGGTCCAGGCTTCCTCCCATTTTGGAAACACGCGCTCGCGCACGTTCCGGTCCGGATCATCCAGCTTGTTGGCCGCTTGGCCGACGGATAGCATTTTGACCTCACCATTGTCCTCTTCAAAGGGGACTCCCACTTTGGCAACGATCGTATCATAATGCTGACCCCAGCCGTGGTAACCGTCTACTGCCAGATCGGAAACCAGATTTTCCAGCTCCGGCGCAAGCTTCTCCCGCGCTTGCTCCCGTTTCTCGCGAAGCAAGAAGGAGATCGGCGCGATTTCCTCCCGCTGCATCCAAGCTTCCCACACCTCATCGTTCGTCAATCGGAGCAGGTTCCAGAATAAAGTCATCACGTTATTGAATGCAGCGTTTAACGAAGTGACTTTGGCGTCAAGCTGGAGAGCTTTCTTGTCGTGCTGGTCTTGCGCCGTCAAACAGCCGATAAAGCTGCCGGCTTCGGACAGACGGCTGTCTGCTGCTTGCAGATCCACAATCAGACTGTCCAACGCCTTAGTCTCTTCTACAGTAGACGGGGCCTGCAGCTCTTGCAGTTTCGCCTGGTATGCGGCAATGTCCTGTTCCAGAGCATCCAGATGATCTCGCAGCGCTTTGGAGGCAGAGCCTCCCGGGAAAATCGTTTCCAGGTCCCAAGTGGGTTGAAGGGTTCCTACGAATCTTGACATAAGTTCGCTTCCTTTCCGTATCGTTTATAATTGATGCCTTATGGGATAACAGTGTATGCTAGTAGAGGATGCTCTATTATAACGCTTGTCTGAATACAGGGGGGATTTCCATGAGACCGTTGCAAATATCGGCGGATACCGCCGTGAAATTAGCCGCAAAACTCAAGGTGCCGGTCGAGCACCTTATGCATATGCCGCAGCACATTTTAATGCAAAAAATCGCAGAACTGGCGAAAGAAGAAGCAGGCCAGCCTTCCGCAGAAGCGGAAGCCGGAGATGCCAGCCAAGCCGGTCACGAACCGGAGCCTTCATGATCCCCTTTAACCAAACGTGGCCTTATGATGTTGTCATGGGGGACGTGTATGTCCATGAGTGCCCATTTTGCTCCAGCCGTAACGTGCTGCTGCCTCTGAAGCCCCGCGAGTTGAAATCGATCCACGAGGGGAAGAAGAAGCTGCTCGTCTTCCCCTGCTGCGGGAACAAGCTACATGTCCTTGACTGTGACAACGATTACCTGTTAACCGATAAGGTTGTCCGGTAGAAATAACGTAAAGTGACCAGGTCGCCTTTAGCGATCTAAAGGGCCGTTTCCTCTGGATACGGCCCTTCGTCATGTCTACGCTTGGATGTCTGCTTGTCCGTTCCGTCAACCGCGCATTTCCTCAGGCAGCTCATGTCCGCCATTCATCATTTCTTCGCGCAGCAGCGCCCATTGCTCGCGGGATGCCCGAATCATCGCCGCATCCATGATCCGCTTGTCATTAATGACGCGCCCAAACCATTTGACTGCGTCGTTGTACTTGCCAATCCGCCGGTTCAGCTCGCCGATCAAATACATCAGGCGGGCATCGCTGCCGCCGACGCCTTCTTTTTCGTAAACGCGGATGTAGGCTTCCAGCGAATACTCCAGAAAACGCTTCTCCTGTTCGACGTTGTTCTTGTATCGATACAACCAAGCAATATGATGCAGCAAGCTGGCAATAATCCGGTCGGTTTCGCCGATGGTTTGTGCGCAAATCAGCGCCAGCTTGTACGTCTCCATCGCAGTCTCCCAATCCCGGCGCCCGCCATAGTCCTTCTGGTTAAACCGGCTGCCGATCGCCTCTTGGAAGAGGGCTCTTTGCCGGTCGGTCAAGCGGGATACCGAATTTTCCGTCGAAGCAAAACCGCAGGACGGGCATACCCGAACGACGTAATAATCCGGATTCTCCTTCTGATAATAGCCGCAAAAATCCGTATCCGTACGTACAGCCCGTTTAAAGCTCGGACGCACACGCGAGGTCGAAAATTCACTCTGGCAATGGATGCAAGTGACCTTGATCTGATAAAGCGGTTCAAGTTCCAAAACGTCCTACTTCCTTTCAATAATCTGCCCTGCCCGGCACATTAGTTCATCGGTCTAAGGTGTGTTCACGAAATGAAAAGCCGGGCCGGACAGACGCTCCAGCACGATCCCTCGCAGCGGCTCCTCGACTCCAATCTCCTCCAGCGCAGCTTTCATGCAGGCCAGCCAAGCCTCGGCGCGTTCCGTCGTCACCGGAAACGGCAAATGCCGGGCACGCATCATCGGATGACCAAAGGCATCAGAGTAGAGGGACGGGCCTCCAAAAAACTGCGACAAGAACATAAATTGCTTCTCCATGACCGGAGTAATGTCTTCCGGGAATAAGGGTCCTAACAACGGATCACGTTGAACCCGCGGATAGAAGGCTTCCACCAACCGCCGAATCGTCTCTTCTCCGCCGAGGTTGTCGTATAGACTCAAGCCTTGATTCATCTGTTCACCGCCTCCGTTTTTCCTTATTATATCAAAAAAAAATAAAAGCTCCTACCAAAGGAGCTTCTACTCGAATGCGGTCTTTCAATCTATCAGTAGCTGCGCCAATCCTCTTCGCCGGGATGGACGAGAGCGGCTCGAATGACATAAACAAAAGCACAGACAAGAATACCTGCGACAATGCTCATGAACATCACTCCATCCTCAAAATTTGGCTGCTGCACCATGTTTGATGAAATGATAGCTGGTACTAAAGTTCTATATTGGTCTTAAGCATCATTTTAGCATAGAAGCTCAAAAATATCAGCCCTTTTTTGAAACCGCTTCCTTTATTTTTTTGTGCTGTTTGTCCCATTCATTTCATACACTTCACTATGATTTGATGTGGAGGCGTACCCATGAAATTCCAACGCTTAACGGCTGTTTTGTTGCTCGTTGCCGCGCTGATGCTGGCCGTTCTGATGGCCTGTTACCCGGAAGCTTCCTGGCAGGCAGGGGTTCGCGGCCTCGCCATCTGGTGGGACGTGCTGTTCCCGTCCCTATTCCCGTTCTTCGTCATATCCGAAGTGCTGCTAGGCTTTGGGATTGTGCATTTTCTCGGCAAGCTGCTGGACCCGCTGATGAAGCCCTTGTTTCGGATCCCGGGCAGCGGCGGGTTCGTGCTGGCGATGGGGTTTGCTTCCGGCTACCCCGTCAGCGCCAAGCTGGCGACCAAGCTGCGCGAGCAACGGCTCGTTTCCCGTGTAGAGGGAGAACGACTTGTCTCGTTCACGACGTCATCCGACCCCATCTTTCTCATCGGGGCGGTCTCTGTCGGCTTCTTTGGCAATCCGAAGCTGGCCGGGGCGCTCGCTTTGACCCATTATGGAGGGGCCCTGCTGATCGGCCTGGTCATGCGCTTCTACCGTCCGGACCGTAACTTGCCGGCAGATCCCGGTGAAGGCGATGAATCCGGGCGCTTCAGCCTGAAGCTGGCGCTTAAGGCCATGCATGAAGCCCGGGTTCAGGACGGACGCAGCCTCGGAGAGCTGCTGCGGCAGGCAGTTGCCTCCTCCCTGCAGCTGATGACCGTAGTAGGCGGCCTGGTCGTATTTTTTTCCGTGATCCTGGAGGTGCTCACCGCTTCGGGCTTCATGGGCTTCCTATATACCGGGTTCCAACAGCTGCTGCCGCTGCTGGGTCTGCCCAGCCAGTTAGCCGAGCCCCTCATGGGCGGCTTGTTTGAAGTCACCTTGGGCGCTAAAGCATCCGCGGCGCCGGAGGGAATCCCTTTGCAGTTCAAAGCCGCAGCAGCAGCTTTCATTCTCTCTTGGGGGGGCTTATCGGTTCATGCCCAAGTGGCCAGCATCTTAAATGGAGCTGACCTGCGTTATTTTCCTTTTCTAATCGCTAGGCTCCTTCATGCCGTGATTTCCGCCGGGCTGTTGCTGCTTCTCTGGAACCCCCTGATGGGGGCCGCGCCGGCGTGGGCGATTCATCCTCCTGAGTTTGGAGGCCAAGAAGTGCTTTACGGTTGGGGGGCTGTTCCGGGAGCGTCCCGTTTCTTCCTGGTGACCCTGGCCATCCTACTTATTTTGTCATTCCTGGCCGAAATCATTCGCCGCCAGCGGCACCGAAAATGAAACGTTGTGTTCTGCGGACGAATTGATTATGATCTTTACAAAAGGATATTCAAGCGCATGTTCAAAATAATGTTCGTTTTTGAACAGCCTTTTTCAAAGGAGCTTGTCAACTTGAGATACTTTGTACTTGACCGCGGCGATCAGCTGTCTGTGGAATTAAGCCAAACCTTTCATAAGCTTGCTGCGCAGCATGGGCTTGAGCTGGATGCGAAATCCCCGGACATCGTTGTCTCCATCGGCGGAGACGGCACAATGCTTCATGCCTTCCATACGTTTATCGATCAGATTCCTTCCATCGCATTTGTAGGAATTCACACGGGACATCTGGGCTTTTACGCCGACTGGAAAGCCGACGAAATTCCTGAGCTGGTGGAAATGATGAGCGGTCATGCAGATCCCGGCTTGCTCAGGCCGCGCATCGTCCGTTACCCCTTAATCGATCTGGAGATTCAGAAGAGGTCGGGCAGCTCTTCCCACATTTGCTTAAACGAATTTACGCTGAAGGGCGTCGATGGCACTGTGGTTGCCCAAGTGGACATCAATGACCAAATGTTCGAAATGTTCCGCGGCGACGGCATTTGCGTATCCACCCCCTCTGGCAGTACTGCCTATAACAAGAGCTTGGGGGGAGCGATGATCCATCCGACGATTGAAGCGCTGCAGATCACAGAGATCGCTTCGATCAACAATCGGGTGTTCCGGACGCTAGGCTCTCCGTTGGTGCTGCCCAAGCATCATCATTGCGACATTTATTCGCGCAAGGAACAGCGCTTATTGCTGACCATTGACCACGTCAACCTGCCGATGGACGATCTAGTGTCCGTACGCTGCCAGGTGTCGGATCAGAAGATCAGCTTTGTCCGTTATCGGCCGTTTCCGTTTTGGAACCGGGTCCGCAATGCGTTCCTGGACTAATCGGCAGGTCTGACAAGCTCTTTGGATATCGAAAATATTGTAAAGGAAGAACTGAATATGATCTTAAGCTCATTCCGCAAGTATGCATTCATCCCGGTGTTGTCCCTCGCCTTGCTGGGCTTGCCCCAGACGGTTGGAGCGGCCGGGACGGCAGGCGCTGCCGGTACCACCGCAGCTGGAACGATCATTCAGCTGGGAACGTCAGAAACCTCCACAGACCTTCAGACACTTCAGGAAGTGCTGAACTATCTGGAAGCCTACAACATTGAAGGCGTTGAGCGTCAGGAGTTTCTCGATAATGCGATACGCGGCATGGTTTATACGCTGGACGATCCCTATAGCGATTACTATTCCAAGGATGAACTGGAGAGCTTCGAGAATAGCGTAAATCAGGAGTTCGTTGGCATCGGAGTTACGCTTCGCTTCTATAACAACAAGCTGTACATCACCGACGTGTTGCCCAATTCTCCAGCCTCCAAAGCCGGCCTTCTGGCAGGCGATATCATCACCAAGGTGGATGCGAAGCCGGTAACCAGCAGCGAGGATGTCGCACGGATTCAAGGGGAGGAAAATACCCAAGTCACCATTACGATCAACCGGAACGGACAGGCTCTAGTATTTCCGATCACAAGAGCGCATTTCTCATTGCCTTCCGTCACCGGCAAGGTCATTCCTTCCAGCAAGGTCGGCTACATCGCCGTGACCTCCTTCTCCGATACAGCGGATGAGGAATTTGCGCAAAAATTAGCCGCCCTGCGCAAGGAAGGGATTGGCGCTCTCGTACTGGACCTGCGTGACAATCTTGGCGGTTACGTCGAATCGGCGGCCAACATCGCCAAGCAGTTCATGAAGGAGGGGATCCTGATGTACACCTCCGGCCAAAGCGGAGAGCTGCAGCCCGTTGAAATCACGGGTGGCCAAGACATCGGGATGCCGGTCGTGGTGCTGACCAACGGCCTGACCGCCAGCGCATCGGAAATCTTGACGGGGGCGCTGCGCGACAACGGAATCGCCAAGGTTGTGGGGGATCAAACTTACGGGAAGGCGCGCATTCAGAACGTATTCCCGCTGTCCAACGGCAGCTCATTGAAGCTGACAGTCCAAGCCTACTTGACGCCAAATAAGCTGGATTTCAACCATGTGGGGCTGAAGCCGGACGTTGAGGTGAAGAACAATGCAGCAGCGCAGTTGATTACCGGGATGTATGCAGCCGGGGTACGGCATATCAGCGTATCCGGCGGACCTGCCTCGCTGAACATTAACGGAGCGGCTTTCCCGGGATATATCGATGTGATTCAGGACGGCAAACTCATTTACGCCCCTTCCCGCTTATTATCGTCGCTGATTCAAGGAACGCCGGTGTGGAATTCGAAGAACGGGAAGTTAACCATCACCGATTCGCTTGGGAAGCAAACCGGATTTACCTTGGCCGCCAAAACGATCAAAGTTGTAGATGGTGAAGCTTATCTCGAGCTGCACGAGTTCCAGAAGAAATATCCGAAGCTGACATGGAGCTATAAACAAGGTATACTGAACTTATCTATGAAGTAATAACATAAAACAACAGAAACGGCCTCCCGATTATTCGGGGGCCGTTTCTGTTTCCTGTACTTGAACGTCTTTACCGTTTCCGGCATCTTTGTCCTTCGCTGCGTCCTTGTCCTTATGGTTGTCCCGCACCTTCTGAAGAACGAAATAAGCACAGCCGAAATTGCAGTATTCGTTAATATAATCCGTGATGCCGGAATACGCGGTATCCCGATTGGCCTTGGGATGGTTGTCCCGCAGAAAACCCTTGAGGCGGAGCTTCTCGTAACCCCAATCCCCAATAATGTAATCATAGCGGTCAAGCACTTCGCTGTAACGCTGCTTAAACGCTTCAGGATCCCACGCATCCCGATAATTCCGAATCAATTCGTAGGTTCTGCCGCCAATTTGAATCAAAGCTCCATCCTCCTTTCGGTTTACGGCAAAACGGGTACGCCGGCTTGTTTCTTGGCCGATTGGACCTGTTCATGCGCGTGATACGAGCTGCGCACGAGCGGGCCGGATTCCACGTGGCTGAAGCCGCGCTTCATGCCTTCTTCCTTCAGCTCTGCAAACTGTTCAGGCTTATAATACTTCTCTACGCGCAGGTGCTGCGGAGTAGGCTGCAAATATTGCCCGATCGTCAAAATATCGCAGTCCACGGCCCGCAGATCGTCCATCGCCTGCAAAATCTCGTCCCACTCTTCCCCGACACCCAGCATAATGCTGGACTTCGTTGGAATCTCCGGCCGCATCTCCTTCGCCCGCCGGAGCAGCTCCAAGGAGCGGCGGTATTTCGCCTTCGCGCGAACGCGGTCAGATAACCGTTCCACCGTTTCGATGTTGTGGTTCAGAATATCCGGCTTCGCATCCATTACGATCCGCAGCGCTTCCTCATCCCCCTGAAAATCTGGAATAAGCACTTCTACGCTGCAGAACGGCAAGCGTTCCCGGATCGCCTTAATCGTCCCGGCAAAAATGCTTGCCCCGCCGTCCTTCAAATCGTCCCGGGCTACGCTGGTCACAACGCAGTGTCGCAAATTCATCTGCTCCGCTGCTTCAGCCACGCGCTGCGGCTCCTGCAAATCGAGCTCAGTTGGCATCCCGGTATTTACCGCACAGAAGCGGCATGCCCGCGTACAGATATCGCCTAAAATCATAAACGTTGCCGTCCGGTTGGCCCAGCACTCATATATATTCGGACAACGCGCTTCTTCGCAAACGGTATGCAAAGTTTTGGAGCGCATCATCTGCTTGATGTCTTGATAGTTGTCACCTGTCGTCAATTTGATACGAATCCAATCCGGTTTCGGTTCCTGGATTTGTTTAGCCAAAGCGCAAGACCTTCCTTCTTGTGATATAAGCTGTAGCGCCATTTATTATATCATGAAACCGCTGGAAAAACCTACTTCGCATATGGAATAAAAAAACAGCGTTTGCCTCAATCTAAGAGGGTCACGAATCGCGTGCAAAATAAAGGCGAAGGAGGAATACTTGCCTTGAAGTCTCAACGGTTTGCCCGCGGCAAAGCGCTCTGGTGCATCGCCTGCGTGATGCTGATTACCTCATTTTGGCCGATATCCGGCATAGGCGCTGCAGAGGCGAACGCTCCAGGAACAGCAGAGAAGGCGGTAGTCAGCGTATATCAGCAACGACGCACCTTGTACGAAGAAATGGAGTTGTTGACGAATGTTCCCTGGTATTGGCTTTCGGCTGTGGATCAATATGAACGCACCATCACGCCGCGTAAGGAACAACAGCAAGAGCAGCGCGTAACCGGATTTCGCTTCAAGGAAGCGTTCTGGACTGGGCCGCTGAATCCCGATCCCGAGGACCGGAATCCGGCCACCATCGAACTGTTTGGCGGCGTCGGGAAAGACGCCACCGCAGATGGCGCGGCCGATCCGAAGAACGATCGAGACGCCTTGTACACCTTGGCTTCTTACTTAACCAGCTTTGGCTATCAAGATGAGGATTTCCGCATCGCCTTATGGCGTTATTATCAAAATGATGCTGCCGTCGAACGGATTCGCCAATTCGCGAAAATGTACAAGCACTGGGGCAAGCTGGACTTAACGGACAGCGCCTTTCCGCTTCCGCTGCGCAGTTCCTATACCTATCGCGATACCTGGGGAGATCGGCGCGGCTGGGGCGGCCTCCGAATCCATGAGGGAACGGATATTTTTGCCCCGATGGGCGTCACGGTACGCAGCGTCTGCTACGGGATTGTGGAAACAAAAGGTTGGAACCCCTACGGGGGCTGGCGCATCGGTATCCGGGATATCCAAAACCGATACCACTATTATGCGCATCTGCAAGGTTATGAGAAAGGAATCGAGGTCGGTCATTTCGTCGAACCCGGGCAAACGATCGGCTGGGTCGGTAGCAGCGGATATGGTCCGCCAGGAACGTCGGGAAAATTCCCGCCGCATCTGCATTACGGAATCTATCGGGATACGGGAAGCACGGAATGGGCGTTTGATCCTTACCCTCTGCTGAAGAAATGGGAGCAAGCCGAACGTTCCAAAAAAAATAAAAGGGCGACCAAATAATCGGCGCCCTTTTATTCATGTCCCCCCGCATCGGATGTCTCTGAGCTTTCCGACTCCTCCGAGCTTGATCCCTTGTTCCCGGCCTCTGTATTCCCAGCGGAATTGGAATCCCCTGTTCCTCCAGTTCCATCCGGCAAAACCGCTTTATCCTTTGTTAGCGGCTCAGTCGTATCCTTGTCACCGGGCAGCACCGGAAGCGCAATGTTGGGTGCATTTGCCTGGCCTTCACCAACCGGGTTGCCCTTACTGTCATAGTAGTACATCGGCACATCTCCGACCACAAGCAGGTAGGACACCGGGATTTCCGTTTCGACCGTCTGCGACTCCATGTCAAACGGGACGACTACGGCCAGCTCCGTTTTTACCCGTAGGTACACTTCGACAAGAATCATATTAATCCCGGCATCCTGTTGCCGGGTATTCAGGTCAACCTTCACATCCCCTTTGGGCTCGATTTTGATCGGGATGCTGGGACCAAAGGAAGCCAGGATCGGACTGCCGAGAGCTTGCCCCAGCGGGATGGATTCCGATAATCGGGCGACTTCCACCAGCGTATGCCGCACCGTTTGAATCGTTTCAGACGTCACCTTCATATGGGCCGAGTAGTTGAGCATAAACCCGCTAATTTTCCCGTTATCGCCCATCTTCCAATCGATCAATTCTTCGACCTGTTGTTGATTCGCCACCTGCGCGGTGATGGCGTCGTTAATGGATTCCGTAGCGATTTGTTTCACTCGAATTTGCGCCAGATGAATGATCGGCCCTGTCATCCGGCGTTCGACATACTGCACAAATTGCACCAAGCCGATCACCGTGATGATCACAAGAACGATCCAAATCGTCCGTCTATGCTTCGGCCGCCTTGTTCGGCTTCGCCATCCGCGTCGTCGTCGTATCCGCATGTTTCATCCCCCCTGCAGCGGTAACACTACTATACAAATTATGCCGGACAGGAAAAAAAAGAAGGACGAAGCGGATTGTTTGGCGCTTTGCCCTTGTTTTTCAATCTTTTTTGTTTTATAGTTCATTAGAATCGTTTGTTGGTAAATTATACTTAATCATTGCTACAAATCGCATAATTATACAAAATATAAACCGTCTTGCAAGGGGATTTTCAGCATGAACAGCTCCAAAAAGTTTTTGTATCAGGTCGTCGGCAATTTGCACAAAGATCAATTGGAATTCAAGGTCACGCCATGGAAACTGCTGATCGAAACAAACCGTTATTATGAAATCAAAGCGGCAACCGGCCCCGTAAAAAGACTGTATAAAGAGAAGCTCAACACCGCCGTGCTGGAAACGAAGCATTACTGCGACGGCAGGTTGATAGCTTCCGTGTTTTGCAGGGAGGGACATATTGAGGAAGCCGAGCGAATCATCATCAATCATCTGGCGGCAAAAATCGATACATACATGAAAGATCTGCAATTAAACCAAAAAGCGCTCTGCGTGAAATTAAACTGCCCTGAAAGCGCCGGGTAATAACGCCTTTAAGCCCACCAAGCATCAACAGGAGGTTCGGTGAGCATGCATTCTTTTAAAAATCCCACCGCTTTGGAGAGTCCCTCATGCACCGAAGCCAATCCGTCTTCATGCTCGATGCTGATGACGTTATCGTAGCCTGCCATTCTTAGCGTGCTGACGATCTCTTTCCAGACCGACGCGTCATGACCCCAGCCTACGCTGCGGAAAGTCCAGGAACGGTTCAGCCAATCGGTATAAGGTTTGGTGTCCAGTACGCCGTTACGGGCCACATTCCTCGAAGACAGGTTCGTATCCTTCGCATGAACATAAAATAAGGCGTCCTGTTCCGCCAGCATCCGAATCGCTTCCGCAACATCGATGCCCTGCCATAACAAATGGCTCGGGTCGAGGTTCGCTCCGAGGTTGGGGCCGGTATGCTCGCGCAACTTAAGGCAAGTTTCCGGATTGTACACCAGGAATCCGGGATGCATTTCCAGAGCGATTTTTACGCTGTGGCTTCTGGCAAACCGCTCTTCATCTTTCCAATAGGGGATGGCAACCTTCTGCCACTGCCATTCCAACGTTTCTAAATATTCAGGCGGCCACGCGCAGGTGACCCAGTTTGGCCGCTTGGCATCCGGCGAATCGCCCGGACATCCTGAAAATCCGACCACCGTGTCCACTCCCAGCTTGGAAGCGAGCAGAACCGTTTTCCTCCAAGCTTCGTGGTACTCCCGGGCGAGCTCCTTATTCGGATGGAGCGGGTTGCCGTGGCAACTAAGCGCCGAGATCGTCAGCCCTCTCTCTTGAATCGCGGCCAAAAACCGATCTCTCTTGCGCTCGTCGGTCAATAGCAGATCGGCATTCAAGTGAGCGCTGCCCGGATATCCTCCTGTACCGATTTCAACCGCTTCAATACCGTAGCTCTTCACCCGGTCGAGCATATCCTCGAACGGCAAATCTTGAAATATAACGGTAAACACGCCTAACTTCATCCCGCTCATCCTCCTTTATTCCAGCTACATAACTACTCCCAATCCAGTTCCTTCAATTTCGCTCTCACATATTCGATGGAAGTTTTCGCATACCAGTCCGGCTCCGCCTGCCGCGTATGGAACCCGACTTCCATGGAAAGGTAACCGTCGTAATTGATCGCTTTGAGCGCTTTGAAGACTTCCGTAAAGTCGCAGCGTCCTTGTCCCGGAGGCAGGCGGTCGCTGTCCGCCAGATGCACATGATGCAGCTTGTCCGCCATCCGGTACACATAATCGCTTGCCACTTCGTTGCGGTACAGGGCATGGAAGGTGTCGAACATGACTTTGACGTTGGACAGGCCCGACTGTTCGCTTAGCAGCAGCGCATCGTCGGCGGTTTCGATTAGATTGCTGTCCGCCGGCGTCGGTTCGACAACGATCGTAATGCCGAGCTCCTTCGCATAGTTGCCGATTTCGACGAGCCCCTCCAGGCTGTAATTCCAGGCGTCCGACTGCGGCGTGCCGTACACGACCCAACCGGCAATGTACATGACGGTAGGACATTCCCAATCATGGGCTAAACGAAGCACATCCTTGTAATGATTGATCGTGTACCGGCGCTCCTCCGCGATCGGCGAGCTTGGATTGTTGCCGGGCCCGCCCCCCGGAGCGGGCAGCATCGACGATACCTTCAGATTCTCCGCTTTGAGCAGCTTCAGAATGTCGGCGCGGCGTTCCTTCGTCACCGTCTCAGGCCAGGCATGCGGGCTGGCGCAGCCGATTTCAATGCCGTCATAACCGAAGGAAGCGATTCTGCGGATCGCCTCTTCCAGCGGGTAAGAAGGAACCCATACCGGGAACCCGCTGTACGTCCAAGTGTTGAATGAGATGCCTTTCATATTCGATCTCTCCTTATATGGAATAAATTGGGGTATCCGGCTTCTTTATTCCCAGACGAACACGGCTTTTTCCGTTTTTCTCTCATCGAACATCCGGAACGCCGTTTCCGCCTCCTCGATCTTGAAGGTGTGCGATACCAGCTTTTCCACCGGCAGACGCTTATCCTGAATAAACTTAGCGATCTCGTCATATTCGAAAATCGGGAAATACCAGGAGCCCATCACCGTTATCTGTTTACGGATCAATTGCTCGCTCGGCTTGATCGTTACTTCTTTGCCCTCTCCAATAAAGGCGGCTCGGCCGTGCGGGCGAAGGCTGTCCAGAATCGTATTTTGCGCAACCGGATTGCCGGAGCAGTCGATGCCTGCGTCGACGCCGCGTCCTCCCGTGATCTCCGACAGACGCTCCAATACATTTTCCTTGGCGTTAATCGTATAGTCCGCGCCGAGCTCTTTGGCGATCTCCAGGCGCTCGTCCAGCATATCCACGGCAATCACCGTCGCTCCCAGCCCTTTAGCCACCATGACGCCAGCGCCGCCCATCGGACCGAGGCCAAAGATCACAATGGTGTCGCGGCCGCTGACGGCCAGTCTTTTCTGGGCATGGTACAGGGTGCCTACGGCATCCGTGGACACCGCGGCCGTAACATAGCTCATGCCGTCCGGAATTCTCATGCAGTTGTCCTCCGGTACAGCGATGTAGTCGGCGTCCCCGCCATGCCGGTCAAACCCGATGCACTTCCATTCTTTACAGAACATTTTATAGCCGCTCTTGCAGAACTGGCATTCGCCGCAGCCGACCGCCAGATAGACCGCTACCCGGTCGCCGGGCTTGAAGCGCTCAACGCCCTCACCTGTCTGTACGATTTGTCCGGCCGGCTCATGGCCCGGATACACGGCTCCGGTATTGCCTTGCCCGACGACGCCTTTGTTCCCGTAATACAAGCTCATGTCGCTGCGGCAAATCGCCGACGCCTTCATTTGGATCAGCACTTCTCTCGGGCCCGGAGCCGGAATCGGCACCTCCCTGATCTCCACCGCTTTGTTCCCCGGAAAACTGACCGCTTTCATCGTCGTACTCATGTCTGGTCCCTCCCAATTTTTTTTATTAGAGCAGATGCTGAACCTGAACCCATCGTTTTTGCTCATGGCTTTGCAGAATCGCATCCGTAATACACATCGATAAGTGCCCGTCTTCAAAGGTGGCAAAATCCGCCCTTTCCTTAAGCAGATCTTTCCCCTCCCGGATAAAGGTGTAATAGCGAAGCATCATATTTTTGATCGAATCCGGCCAGCCTTCGGTATGTCCTCCGGGATAATGAACCGCGTCCCTCGCTCCTTCATAGAACAGCCCCGGGTCCGCCATCAGCGTCTGATTCGGCTGGTCCCTATGCCCGATCCACAGCCGGGCAGGCTCTTCCTGGTCCCAGAACACGGATTTTTCGCTTCCGCTTAGCTCGAAGCTGAGCCGGTTCTTGCGGCCTGCGCTTACTTGCGAAACGGTAAACACCCCTTTAGTGCCGTCTTCAAAATGAATCAACACCGACGCATAATCCTCCGTGCTGACCTCCACCGGGTCATAGCCATCGCCGTCCGGCGCCTGGCCGCTGTACGTGACTTGGGCTACCTTCGGTTTTTTGCGCACCGGATGTACGGTCCAAAGGTCGGCTAACACTTCCTTAATCCGCTTCCCGGTCACATACTGCACCGTATCGCACCAGTGGGAGCCGATATCCGCCACAGCGCGGGATTTTCCGCCCACCTCCTTAGCCAGCCGCCAGTTGAAATCCGTGTCGTACAGGAGCCAATCCTGCTGGTAGCCGCCGTGAACAAGGTAGACACTGCCGAGATCGCCACGTCGAACCATTTCCGCAACCTGTTTCATCATAGGGTACTGTCTGTAGTTAAAGTTGACTCCATGGACAACCCCTTTTTCTCTCGCCAGCCTAACCAGCTCCGCGCTTTCCTTGGCATCCATGGCCAGCGGCTTTTCCGACAGTACATGTTTGCCCGCTTCCATGATCGCTTTGTTGATTTCAAAATGCAGATGGTTGGGCGTACAGTTGTGAACCGCGTCGATGTCCGGATCGCTAAGCAGTTCCTTGTAATCCCCGTAAGCCTTAGGAATATTCAGCTTCTCGGCGACAGCCCGGGCTTTTTCCTCATTTTGCTCGGCGATGGCGACGACCTGAACGAATCCCAGCCTGCGGATCGCTTCGATATGGGCCGGTCCGATAAATCCGCTCCCGATAATGCCAACGTTGATCGTCTTGTTCATCTCTCCGTCCTCCCCAATTCGGTTCTTATTTCTTCATCGCTTTTTTGCCGAAAGCTACCGCCAGAATAATAATCAATCCCTTAATGATCATTTGCTGGCTGACGTCCAGTCCCATAATGATCAGCCCGTTGTTAATCGTTCCGATCATGAGCGAGCCGACAACCGTGCCAATGATCGTGCCCACTCCTCCGAACAGGCTAGTGCCGCCCAGAATGACCGCGGCAATAACCGACAGCTCGTCTCCTTCGCCGAA
This sequence comes from Paenibacillus sp. p3-SID1389, assembly GCF_025151705.1. Classification (NCBI taxonomy): domain Bacteria; kingdom Bacillati; phylum Bacillota; class Bacilli; order Caryophanales; family Paenibacillaceae; genus Paenibacillus; species Paenibacillus sp. p3-SID1389. The sequence goes on from NZ_JALXVO010000013.1 coordinate 81,492, forward strand.
GGAAAATCGTCCGGCGTTCATGCGCCCCGCATACAAGAGCCCGGCCAATCCGGCCATAAAGCCCGTGCCCAAGAACACCCAAAGCTTCACTTTCATCGTCTTGACGCCGGAGAAACGCGCCGCGCTCTCGTTCCCGCCGATCGCCAGCACTTGCCGGCCAAAGGAGGTTTTGCGAAGCAGAATATGGGCGATCACCGTGAAGACTAAAGTCCAAATCAGCAGAATCGGCACAGGACCGATATCCCCCGATCCGAAAATAAAGTTGAACTGTTCATGGACAATGGATACCGGAGCCGTTCCCGTAATCCACATCGCCATCCCTTTGACCGCCCCCATCGTCCCTAAGGTAACGAGGAAGGAGGGGATCGCCACCTTGGTCACCAGAAGCCCGTTAATGAGGCCGATGATAAGGCCCGCGCCTACCCCGGCGATCAAGCCGCCAAGAAGCCCGAATCCGGCTTGCAGCGCAAGCGCGCCGACCAGCGAGGATAGGGCGGTGATGGAGCCGACCGACAGGTCGATTTCCCCCGTGCTAATGACGAAGGTCATGGCAAGCGCCATCAGCGTAATGGTCGTCGTCTGCCTTACGATATTGAGCAGATTGCCGACCGTAAGGAATCCGTCGTCAAACAGCATGGCGGAAAAATAAATGAACACGCCTACAAACGCCAAATAAACGATATAATCCCGCCAATCGAATTTTTTGAGGCTAAGCGCCGTTTTGGCCGTCTGCACGTTAGAATCCCTGGATTGCATATTGCAGCTCCTCCTCTGATTGAATGTCTCTGCGATCAAGTTCTCTTTTGACGCGTCCTTCATGCAGCACGATCACCCGATCGCTAAGCGCCAGAAGTTCGGGGAGTTCCGAAGAAACAACAACAATTCCTTTGCCGCTGTCGGCCATTTCCCGCACGATATCAATGATTTCCGTCTTCGCTCCGATATCCACGCCGATGGTCGGCTCGTCCAGCAGCAGCACCGTCGGTTCGTTAGCCAGCCATTTGGCCAAGACGATTTTTTGCTGATTGCCTCCGGACAGAAGATTCACCTGCTTAAAAATGCCATCCGTCTTAATATTCAGCTTCCGCACAAAGCGCTCGCTGATTTGGTTCGATTTTCTGTCGTCCAGTAGCAATCCTTTCTTCAGCTTGGACAAAATCGGCAGGATCATGTTCTCCTTTACGCTGTGCTGAAGCACCAGTCCCTGCATCCGTCGGTCCTCCGGGATCAGCGCCAGCCCGGCTTCGATCGCGTCGCGCACGCTGCCGATCTTCTTTGGCTTCCCTTCGATCAAAATTTCGCCGCTTTCGATGGGCGCGATTCCGAAGATCGCCCGCAATAGCTCCGTTCTTCCGCTTCCCATTAACCCGGCTATGCCGACAATTTCTCCCGGATAGACGCGCAGGCTGACATCCTTAACCTTCGTTCCCGAGGTCAGCTTCTTCACTTCCAGCACCGGCGTCAAATCGGTCGAATAGCTCCGCTCTTTCCACTCAAACGCTTTGTTGAACTCCATGCCCACGATATGCTGGATCACCGTATCCATATCCGTCTCGGCGATCACTTCCGTCGTAACCTTCTTTCCGTCTCTCATCACGGTGACGCGGTCGCAGATTTGAAAAATTTCATCCATCCGGTGGGAAATATAGATAATGGAATAATCTTTTTCTTTCAGACGTCTGATAAAAGAGAACAAAATTTCCGTTTCGCTCTTGGTCAGCGAAGAGGTCGGTTCATCCATGATCAATATTTTGGCTTCCTGCGACAGCGCTTTGGCGATTTCGGTCATCTGCCAATAGCCGACGCCCAGATTTTGCACCAGTTCCGTAGGCTTGATGTTTACGCCGAGTTCATGGAGAAGCCGCTCCGTCTTGCGCTCGTTCTCCTTATCGTCAAGCAGACCTGCCGCCGTTTTGGCTTCCCTGCCGAGAAAAATATTCTGGGACACGGTTAACGTGGGAATTAAGCTGAACTCTTGAAAAATCATCGAAATTTTATTCTTTTGCGCGTCCTCGAAACTTTTGATGCTTACCGGCTCGCCATCGATATAAATCTCTCCCTGATCGGCGTTGTAAACACCGGTCAGTATTTTCATCAGCGTCGATTTTCCGGCTCCATTCCCGCCCATCAAGGCGTGTACTTCGCCCTTTTTTAAGGAAAAGTCAACGTTTTGCAGAACCTTGACGCCGTTAAACGCTTTGCTGATGCCTTTCATTTCGAGTACGTTACGGTCCATGATGTCTCACCTTCTTTACCAGGAAGCAAGGGAACGGTTTGCAGGCCGTCCCCGCTTCCGCAAATTTGGTTACTTTGCCGCGGCGTTCTTCACGCTGTCGGGAGCGTCTACGCCGTAGATCAGCTTCCAGCTCTCAAGCACATTCTCTTTTGTGACTTTGATCGCCGGAGAAGCCACGTAAGCGGGCGCCTCCTTGCCCAACAGGGCATAGCCTGCCAGGATTGCCTGCGCTACCCCCTGGTCATATGGAAGCTGCGCGCCAAGCCCTTTCACGATGCCGTCCGAAGCAATCGAGATCGCGACGTTGGTTCCCAGATCGACTGTCGTCACCACCAGATCATTTCGCCCCGCCGTGCGGGCCGCGGCCATCACGCCTTCTGCCGGCACGTCCCAGGGAGCAAAGATGCCGTCGATATCGGGATACTTGGTTAGCATTCCGGCAGCAACCTCCTGCCCTTTATTGGGATCTGTAATACCGCCCTTGGTGACGATTTCAATATTCGGGTATTTTTCTTTTATCGTCGCTTCAAAAGCATCCGAACGGTTCTTCGTCACAAAGAAGTTCACGTCATGGTACACGATGCCGACTTTGCCTTTCCCGCCAAGCTTTTCGGCCATAATGTCAGCCGCCAGGACGCCGTTGCCGTAGTTGTCGCCCGACACAATGCTGATATAATCCTTGCCTGCGACAAGCCCGTCAGCCGCCCCATCCATAAATACCAGCTTGACGCCTTGCTGAACGGCTTTCTTGTAAGCGCCCGCGGTCGATACCGAATCGACCGGCACGGAAATCATCACATCCGGCTTCTTGGCGAGCACGGTTTCGATATCGTTCACCTGCTTCTCCGCCTTGAACTGCGCATCCGTTACGGCTATGACTTCGATGCCCATTTGTTTGAACGTATTCTTCATGGCGTTCACAGCGGCGGACATATAGTCCGTACCGGAGTAGTGCATGACAATCGCCGCTTTGTATTTCCCTTCCTTGATCTTCTGAAGCTCCTCCTCGGTAAGCTTCAGCGACTTGGCCGATACGGCCTGCACGCCGCCCGGACCTTTATCGAGCACCTCGAGGTCGGGAATATTCGGGTTGATCGTAAGCGGCCCCGAAGTGGCGCTGTAATTCGGATTCTCCTGCCCGGCTCCGGTGTTGGTTGCGGCGTTTTGCTTGCCGCAGCCTGCAATCGCAAGACTAAGCGCAAGCGCCAGGCAAGTTCCCATCCATACTTTTTTCATTTTGTTCCCCCCTGGTATTTTGTGATCGCTTTCAAGCTGTCCCCCGGCTGCTTGATACCCACAGTATAGAGCGCCGGATCGGCTTGAAATAGAAGACGAATTTAGCTATGTGGGGGGATGTTTTTAGCGCTTACAACACACCCGGCTCCGGGCATAAAAAAATCCCGGCGCGCCCGCAAGAAACGGCGCTCCGGGATGAGCGGATGTTCGCTCTAGGTTGGATGTGTTTGTTGGAGGTTCATCTTATCTTTTATGGTATCCGGCCTGCCGCATCAGCCCTCTCACCTCCGCCGCCGCATCGGAAAGCGCGTCTTGCGCCGTTTTTTCGCCGGTGAGGTATTCATGGACAGCGGACTGCACCGCATCCGATACTTGTTCGTAATTCGTGATGCGCGGCCGGCCTACGCCGACTCTTAACGAATCTCCAAGTACGCGGTAATACTCGCGGAGGGACGGATCGGTGATATGCTGAGCTTGTTCATAAGCCGATTTGCGGGTCACATGGTGGTTAAACTTCAAATACCCCATCTGGGACTGAGGACTCGTCAAATATTCCGCCAGCGCATAAGCGTCCTCCTTCTGCCGGGAGTAACGGTTGATCGCCAGGCCCCAAGAACCGAAATGGGGGCCTCGGATCAAAGCGCCGCCTTCCATCGTCCCCGGAAACATAAAGTACCCCACTTCTCCGCCGACCTTCGGATTCAGCCTCATGTTGTGATAGTTCATCCCCATCGCCGCTTTTCCGAATTCGAACACGACGGAGACTTCGTCCCACGTATAGGTTAAGACGTCCGGCGGCGTAATCTTGTACTCGTTAATCCAGCTCCCGTAAGTTTGCAGCGCCTCTACCCCTTCCTTGCTCTGAAGAGCCGGCTCAAAATCATCGTCAAACAAACGGCCGCCAAAGGAGTTGAGGAAGGATTTGAAATCCACGAAATTCGCTTCGTGCCGGCTTCCCATCAACGTCGTTCCGTACAAGTCCGTCTTGCCGTCGCCATCCGTATCCCGGGTAAAAAACTTGGCGACTTGGGCATATTCGCCGAAGGTGCGGGGAATCTCAAGCTCCCGGCCATACAATCTCCGGAATTCTTCCCGATACTGCGGCGATTCAAACAGGTCTTTGCGATAGCTGACCGTCAGCGCGTTCGATTGAATCGGCAGGCTCCATATTTCAAAACCGGCCGATGTAATCCCGTCTAAACTTACCGTCTCCAGCGAAGGAGGCTCCGCTTGGGGAGAGTCCGGCCTAAAGACGGAAGTGTCCAGGAAGACTTTGGCGATAAAATCGTCCAGCTTGATCGAATCCGGATGATTCGACTGCTTGATATAGGAGCTTAGCGGCTCCAGATGCTCAATCACTTTGGGCATCCATGGAGTATCGACTGCGATCAGATCATAGGTTCCCTTCCCCTGCGCAAGCTCCGAGAACACCTTTTCCTGAAGATTGTTGTAGGGGAGCGCCTCCACTTCGATGCGGATGCCGGTCTGCCGGGAATACGTCTCCATGGCGTCGATAACGGCTTCCGGCCCGGCTTCATGGTTTGAGTACAGCACGCGAAGCACCTGCTGCTGCGCCCGGCTCTCCTTCTCGTCCGGCTTCGCTGGCTCGATCATGCGGTTCAAGCAGCCGGTGCCGGCCGCGAAGGCCAGCAGCGTAAAAACGATCTTCAGGAGTAGCACGTGGTTTTTGTTCATACTTTTCCCCCCTTACATGCTGTATGTTCCCAGAGTTAATCCGACGCTATACCGTGACTTTTGCGAAACTCGGAGGGAGACAGTCCGAACTCCTTCTTAAACTTACTCCGGAAATAAGGGTAATCCGCATATCCGACCTCTTCCGCGATTTCATTGATTTTTTTGTTCGTTTCAAGTAGCAGAGTCCGGGCCATGCGGAGCCGCTTCTGCGTCAAATATTTCACAAAATTCATGCCGGTCTGCTGCTTGAAGATTCGGCTTAACGTAACCGGGTGGACGTTGACCTCCTCGGCGATCCATTCTAGGCTTACGTTCGGGTCACTGCAGTTTTCGACAAGGCGGAGCGCTTCAAGAAGCCAAGGCTGCAGCCCGGAAGCGTTCTGCTCCTGCTGCTGTTCAAGGTTTTTTAGCGCCTTAACTCCGCCAAGGACTATTTTTTTGATTTTACCCTTCAGCTCATCCCAAGTACGATGCCTTGCTACCCAATCGGCCCAGTAAAATAAGGTATCTTCTTCCAGATAAATGATCTCCTGCTTGCTTAGCCCTTCATCCAAGAGCGACATCAGATAACCGCATTCCTTCTGCAGCTCCTCATACCCAGCTTGCTCCAAGCAGTCAAACCATCGCTCAAGGTCGCGCTCAAGTCCTGCAAAATCTCCGCCTCTGGCCCGGCTGATCATCTCCTGCCGCATTTTCGCGGCCCGCTTCGCCGCCGCCTTCCGCTCTTTCGGGTTGAGCGCCGCCTCTTCACCTTTAAGCTGAAAAAAAACGGTTTGCCGGTTCCTCCGATATTCAAGCAGCAGCGCTTCGGCAAATTTCTTCTTTTCCCTAAAGCACCCTCCGCCTTGATCCAGATTGGTTTGCACGACCTTTCCCCGGCTTCCCGCATCCGTAACAAACGTAAGCAGTATTTCCCGGGAGAGAAAATCCGCCGACGGCGGCCCATCCTCAAATTGTATGCGCTTCCATATTCGCTCATCAAACCATAGGCTTGCGTTGACCGGATGGATCTCCTTCAGAATCGCCCGTACTCCAGGCTCCTTGGAGACGAGCAAATCGAGCTCCGTAAGAAGAGCAGCGGTCAACTCTTTCTGCACTTTTTCGACAATCTCAGATAGCTGGGTTCGGTCGGCAGGTTTTAACAAATAATCCATCGCACCCAATTGAAGCGATTTCCGAGCATATTCAAACTCATCGTACCCTGATATAATCACTACATGGATCCGGGAGCTTGTCTCCTTCAAAAAGCGTAGAATTTCAATCCCGTCCATCTCGGGCATACGAATATCGAGAAACACCAGATCGGGCTTAACCAGCTTAATCTGCTCCGCCGCCTGACGGCCAAACCCGACATCGAAAATCTGCTCATCGGGAAATAAAGCCGTCAGCTTTTGAATAATACTAAGCCTAACTTCCATCTCGTCATCGGCAACGCAAATTTTCATCTTTTTCACTCCTTCAAGCGTGGCTGAAGCTTGTGCGGAAAAGAGATTTTTAGCTAAGGGGGGAACATCAATTGCAGCCGGTAAAATCTCTTAAACGAATAGTAAACCATTTATCCTTAAAGCTCAAACTGTTTATTTTGTTAATCCTCCTGTCGATCATCCCTATTTTTCTGGTAAGCGGCAGTTCCGAGCTGTTCATGTACCGCTCCAGCACCAGTTATTCGGCGTTGATTTCCAGCCAATACATGCAGTTTGTCGCCAAAGAGGTGAGCGGTTATTTGCAAAATCTGAACCAATCCTTCGACAATCTGTTCACCGATCCAAATTTCCAGAAATATGTAAACTCGCCAGCCGGCCATTTGTCCGATCAGGCCGATCATATCCTGAAGTTCCGCTCCATCATCCAAAGCTCTCTGCAATTCCATCCCGAAGTGCTCGGCACGCTGTATCTGGATCGCGCGGGCAAAGTCTATTTCGAGTCGTACCAGAAAAGATTGAACCCCGATTATTCCTTTGAGGACGATCCGATGTATCAATCGTTGCTGTCCGTAACGTCGCCCCGGCTGCTGCCTCCGCATCCCATAAAGTATATTTCGTATACCCAAGACCGCGTCTTTTCCTATGTGCGCCCGATCATTAACGTCGATACCGGAGAGACGATGTCCTGGTTTGTGATCGAGATCCGGGAGGATCAATTGACCGATATGCTCGGCAGCGGGCAGAGTAACGCCGGCGGCCAGCTTGTGCTGTACCATACCGACTTAAGAACCGCCGTATCGGGCGAGCCGCTGAATGAGAAGCTGCTTAGCGATTTTCTGTTTGCGCGGGCAGATCGGGAGCCGGAGAAGCAAAGCCATTTTTTATTCGCTTCGGCAGGCAAAGAGTATGAGGCCAGTTACACAGAGCTGTCGGAACCGGGATGGGGGCTAATTTGGATGGCTCCCCTGGACCGGATCAAAGAAGGCGCCGTGCAGACTTTCCGGCTGACCCTTTTGATTGCCGGAATCAGCCTGGCCGCGGCGTTAATAATGGCTTTTCCGGTCATGAACAAGATTTTGCAGCCGCTGTACAACCTGCATAAAGGAATGAAGCATCTCGGGCGCGGCCAATATGTTCCGGTTCCCGAGCCCAAGCACCGGGATGAAATCGGCTTCCTCATCCAAAGCTATAACCAGACCTTGGTGAAGCTGCAGGATATGGAACGCGAGGTTTACCAGTCGAAAATGAAAGAGAAGGAGCGGGAGCTTCTGCAGCTTCAAGCGCAAATCAATCCCCACTTTTTGTTCAACACCCTTGAGACGATCGAATCCTATGCCATCCGCAATAACGGCGAGGCGGTGGGGGAAATGGTGCAGTCAGTCTCCCGCATGATGAGATACACGGTTCGCAACGATAGCGGGTGGGCTTCGCTGCAAGAAGAAATTGGCTATATCCGGAATTTCCTAACGATCCATTACTACCGCAACGGCAGGGATGTCCGGGCCGATTTCGATATCGCCCCCGAAGCTTTATCGTTTCCGGTCATGAAACTGAGTATTCAGCCTTATGTTGAAAATGCCATCAAATACGGTTGGAGCCCCGCGATGGGCGCGGAGGAGTTCCTGCTTAGGATCAGCGTGGAGCTGTTCGAGGAATATTTGCGGGTTAGGGTTTACAATACGGGGATGGGCATCCCGGAGGAAGTGCTAGAGAAGCTGCACCGGATGATCGAAAGCGGCGGCGAGACGGAGGACCCTTTCTTCAAAAAGCATACCGGCATCTACAACGCCTACCGCCGGTTCGTTATCGTCTATGGCGAACAGGCGTACTTTCGGATCGACAGCTCGCCAGAAGAAGGCACGTGCGTGGAATTCCACTTGCCCGCGCGGCGGGAAGCGGAATGAATCTAGGAATTTTTACCGGTTGAAAAATACCGTTGCCGCATCGCCTCATAGAGCAGCACGGACGCGGCCATCGCCACGTTCAGCGATTCGGCCTTGCCGCGCATCGGGATCAGCAGCCCATCGTCCATGAGCTCGCGGACCGCCGGGCTAAGGCCGCCGCCTTCGCTGCCAAACAGCAGCCACACGGGCTGCGTGAAATCGTAGGCGAAGCAGTTCGCCGCCGCCTGCAGGCTGGTGCCGGCCAGCCGGATGCCCAGCTGCTTCGCCTGCGGTAGCACCTCTGCCAGGTCGGCATGCACGACCGGCAGGTGGAACAGCGAGCCCATGGTGGCGCGCAGCACCTTAGGCCCGTAGATGTCGGCGCAGCCAGAGCCGACGATGACCCCGTCCGCCGCAACCGCATCGGCGCTGCGGATGATCGTGCCGACGTTGCCGGGGTCCTGCACACCGTCGAGCACGACCACCAAGCTCCGCTCCTTCGCAAGGAGCGGAGCGACCGTCCCGCGGTCCTTGCGCACGACCGCGAACACCGGCTGCGGCGACTTCGTATCGCTGCACTTGGCGATCACGGCGGCGGACACGCCGATCCAGTCGACGTCCAGCCCGGCGGACGCCGCAGCCTTCAGCTCGACCGGAATGCCGTGCTCGAGGTCATAGCAGACGCATTCCACGTCCGCCCGCGACTGCAACGCCTCCTGCACGAGGTGAATGCCCTCAATCAGATATTTCCCTTGCTTGTCCCGATTTTTCTTCTCAAGCAGCCCCGCCCATTCCTTGACGCGAGGGTTCTGTGCAGACAAAATTTTCATATCTTTTCCAT